>DAOUSS010000280.1 GCA_030627085.1 Candidatus Stahliibacteriota bacterium
TGATAAAATAGAGGAGACAGTGCACTATGCGCTTTTTTAAGGATTTTGATTTTATTTTCCTTGCCCTCGTTCTCTTTGTAGTTTTTCTTGGACTTCTTACACTTTACTCTGCGAGCTACAATGAGAATGGAGAGGCATTCAAGAGGCAGATTATATGGGTGGCGATTGGACTTGTTATTCTGTTTTTGTTCTCCCGTATCCCATTCCGCTTCTGGCAGAGTATTGCGCCATTTCTATATGTATTTTCCGTTATTCTGCTTATAGCAGTTCTTTTTGCAGGCAAGGGCGTAAAGAGATGGATAAGCCTTGGGCCCATTTCATTCCAACCTTCAGAATTTGCAAAGGTTTCAATAGTGCTTTTTATGTCTGATGTTCTATCTATAAGGAAATTTGAACTCAAACGTCTCCGTTCATTCCTTGTTCCGTTTTTTATTTGTTTTGTGCCTTTTACTTTGGTTTTCGTTGAGCCCGACCTTGGCACATCCCTTGTGTTTCTTTTTGTCTTCCTTACACTTGCGTTTTACAAGGGGACAAGACCCATATATATACTCTTTCTTATTTCTCCTTTTGTCTCCCTTCTGGCAGCATTTTACTGGGGTATATGGATAGTATGGCTTGTTTTTCTTCTTGCTGTAATATACTGGGGAAGAGTCCCTCTGAACGAAGGGATTTTCGTCTTTATCATTAATGTGGCTATTGGGCTTTTCAACCCATTGGCATGGCAGGCGCTTTTGCCCTATCAAAAGGCAAGATTAACGGTTTTTCTCTCGCCGGGAAGCAACCCAGCTGGTATGGGATGGCAGCTTTTGCAGTCAAAGATAGCGATAGGCTCTGGTGGTCTCTTCGGAAAGGGATTTCTGAAGGGCACACAAAAGGGACTTGCCTTCCTGCCGCAGAAACATACTGACTTTGCGTTTTCATCGTTTGCGGAAGAGTTCGGATTTATCGGGGCGATTATTCTTTTTTCTGCCTTTATCCTCATAGTACTGAGGGGCATAAAAATTGCCAGAGAATCAAGGAATCAATTTGCCTCGCTCTTTGCATTTGGGCTTGTGTCAATAGTATTGTTTCAGGGGGTTATAAATACTGGTATGACGATGGGTATATTTCCTGTTGTGGGAATGCCCTTTCCTCTTCTTTCGTATGGTGGTTCATCTACACTTGTATTTCTTGGGATAGCAGGGCTCATCCTCGGGATCGGAAGGCAAAGATATCAGTATTGAAGCCCTATGTATCAAATCAATAACCTGTATATTTATGGAGGTGAAATATGATTGAGTGGCTCAGGACATCGGGAATAAGGATAGTCGGGATAGCAATCTTCGGGTTTGTCCTCGACAGGATTCTTCGTTTCTTCCTTTCAAAGATAGGAAGAACTAAAAAAGGTAAGGAGCTCGAGGAGATGGAGAAGAGGATAAAGACTGTGATAGGCACATTACAGACCATTGGTGATATTATAATAATAGTTATATGCGGTGCCATGATTGCAAGAGAGCTCGGGGTTGACATTGGTCCTCTACTCGCATCATTGGGTGTTGTTGGTTTAGCTGTAGGTCTTGGGGCACAGGCCCTTATAAGGGATGTTCTAAATGGTTTTTTTATAGTGTTTGAAGATCAGTTTAGAGTCGGAGATGTAATAAACATTGGTGATAAGGGAGGGATTGTGGAGAAATTAGGATTGCGCACTACTGTTATAAGGAGTGCAGATGGCTCGGTGGTCACAATCCCAAACGGTGAGATAAAGGTTGTCTCAAACCTCACAAAAAAATGGGCAAGGGCAGTCATAAAGATAGGAATTGCATATAAGGAAGACCTCAATAGGGTTTTGGAAATACTGAATGGGATAGCCGAGGATATTATGCATCATCCCGACGTGGGTGATTTTATACTGGAGAAGCCGGATATACTTGGAGTGGACGCAATCGCTGAGTCGTCAATAGATATACTTATATGGATAAAGACAAAACCACTCAAACAGTGGGTAGTGGCAAGAACCTTCAGGAAGATTGTAAAGGAGGCATTTGACAGAGAAGAAATAGAGATTCCATTTCCTTACAAGACACTCGAGTTCAGCGAGAGAAGTGAGGAATTCCTCAAGGGACTGTTTGCTGAAATATTAAAAGGCAAAGAGCAAAGATCAAAATAAGCTGCGGGTTGTATAGTTGATTAGTTAGTTTGTTAGTTGGTTAGTTTGTTAGTTAGTTGGTTAGGTTGTTAGTTTGTGGTTCTGGCAGGTGGATTTTAATATATAATTTGGGAATTATGTAGTTAAGCGCCAAAAATCTAACAAGGATTTCAAAGACTTTCTGGACGATTTTTTTATCCCCATTATGTTTTTTAGGCA
>DAOUSS010000066.1 GCA_030627085.1 Candidatus Stahliibacteriota bacterium
TGTGCAGAAAGTCAAATTTCAACCTGGTAGTCGCAACTTTTAAGTTGCGCAAATTGAATCCAGAACAGCATCTTCTATTCGCAGACTGAAGTCTGCGGCTACCAGATCCCTACTTTTTGCACAGCCTGAATAGCTTGCTATTGCCAAAACATGACAGGAGAGTTTATTCCTCTATGCATTACCAAGGTAATGCACTCCACTACGGATGATTTTAATGCCACCATGTCGCTTTGGAACATCCCGAAAAATTAAGAGAAGAAAATTTGTGTAATTCGCCTCGTTAGATGCTCCTGTCCCGCTCGCCCCGTTAGATGACAAAGTCTATCTAACGGGGTAAAATGCTCGCTATCTAATGGGATGCTATCTAACGGGGTGAACACCATTCGTGTACATTCGTGGTATAATTTCCTATGCAATCAAGGAAAAAAACTTGACAAATACTGAAAATAAGGTTATAATAAACATTATGAAAGAAGCTGAATACTATGAGAAGACTGAAAATAAGCGGGTTAGATGTACACTCTGTCCTAATTATTGTATTATATCTTTAGACAAATACGGACAGTGCCAGGGCAGAAAGAATATAGATGGTGTGCTCTATGCAACAAATTTTGGTGAGTGTACATCAATTGCAGTGGACACGATAGAAAAAAAACCTCTCTATCATTTCCATCCAGGCAAACTCATTCTTTCGGTTTCCCCCAACTCCTGTAATATGAAATGTCCATGGTGCCAGAATGCGGAAATTTCACAGGAGAAGTTTCCCACAAGATTTGCGTCGCCCGAGGATATGGTGGAGATTGCCCTCAAGAATGCCTCGTTTGGAATAGCCTATACCTATACAGAACCCCTTACCTGGTATGAATATATAAAAGAGACTGGTACGATTGCAAAAGAAAAGGGTCTTAAGAATGTATTAGTTACCAATGGAATGATAAATGAAAAACCCCTTCTTGAGGTTTTACCGTTGGTCGATGCACTCAATATTGATTTGAAATCTATGAATCCCGATGTGTACAAGCGCATAATTAAAGGAGACCTTGAAACAGTTTTGAATACGATAAGGATTGCCAAAAAACATGCCCACATAGAAATTACAAACCTTCTTATCCCTGACTTAAATGATTCTACTAATGATATAAAGATGCTTGTTGATTTTATCAAAGAGATTGGCGAAGATATTCCTCTTCATTTTTCACGCTACTTTCCTCATTACAAGTGGTCTACTCCTCCTACACCAGCCGAAACTATTATTAAGGCTTACAATATAGCAAAGGAAGAACTGATGTATGTTTATGTAGGTAACATCTTTATGTCTAAAATATCAAATGATACATATTGTCCGAAATGCAACAATCTTCTCGTGGAGAGATCATTTATGTCTGGAAGGGTGATGGGGATTAAGGATAGAAAATGCTCGAAATGTAGTAGAGAAGCAGATATCATTTTAGAATGACTAATAACCAATTTCCAATGACCAATCAAATCCCAATAACAAATGACCTAATAACCAAATAACCCAATAACTAACCGCCAGGCATTATTTAGACATTTGACAATTAGACATTTAGAATTATGGTTCTTCTCCTTCTTATCTTCCTCGGTCTGCCTCCTGAAAAAGACACCGTATTTGTAGGCAATGGCACATGGGGGCCCTATCTGCTGTCTCCTTTTGTCATTGAGAACTCCATTGATGTTACTTTAAATGGTAATTCTGTGGCCTATACGCTTTCTCCCGACAGAGGTATTCTTTTCTTTACTCATCCCGTAGCCCAAGAAGATACTGTTAGGTGCAGATATATGTCTCTTCCCTTTCATCTGAAAAATGAATATCTTATAAGGAATGAGACCGAGGACACAGTATGTATTGCAGAGACAATCCTCCTCTCTGAATCATCAGATAAACCCCAAATAAGATTTGGAGGAGAAAAGAGATTTGGTATATCACTTGGCAGCGGTAAAGACTTTTCAATAAATCAGGCAACCAAACTCTCACTTGAGGGTAAACTTTCAGAGAACATGAGAATAGAAGGAGAGTTATCCGATGAAGATCTTACTATACAACCGGAGGGGACTACACAGAATCTTCAGGATTTTGAAAATGCGTATATAAAAGTTGACGGAGAAAACTCTTCGCTTTTACTTGGGGATATTGGTTTTTATTTTGGTCCCACCTTGAATTTTGAAAAGCCTATAGAGAGGAAGGTTGAAGGGCTAAATCTGAAATTCAGCAATGTAACTTACTCCTGTAACGCAACTGCGTCCCTTGCAAAGGGTATACACAGGACTGTAAGATTTGAGGGTAGAGAAGGAAAGCAGGGACCCTACACTCTATCAGATAAAAAGACGGTTGTGCCAGGCTCGGAAAGAGTTTATGTGGATGGAAGAGAACTCAAAAGGCTTAAGGAATACCGTATAGATTATTCATCCGGGGAACTTGAGTTTACAACCATCTTTCCAATATCAGGCGGAGAAGAAATTGTGGTTTACTTTGAGGAAGGGAACGCTGATTACAAAAGAGAAATATACGGGATTGAGACTGGTATAAAAGGAGATATTTCCATAAATGCGGGTGTATTTAGAGAAGCAGACGATGGGGAATATCCGCTTACATTATCACTTTCAGAAGGGGATAAAAAAACTATTGCCTCTTCAAAAGACTCCATTGTATGGCTTCCTGGTTCAAGATATGTAGGAGAAAACAATGGCGATTACATAATGAATGACTCCATGTTTATCTATGCAGGCTATAAAGGTGGAGACTGGAATGTAAAGTTTACTGATGCTGAAGAGGGAGATTATGAGTATAATGGCCTTATAGGGGGTTTTGAATATGTAGGTAAAGGAAAGGGAAGATTTATTCCGTTTCTCAGAGTACCGCTTCCTCGTGCACATACGCTCTCTGTAATATCACTTAACAAACAGTCTGGTAATTCCAGAATCTCTGTAAATGGACTATTTTCAATAAATGATATCAATACTCTTCGCAGAGGAAACGAGAAATTGGGCAGTAGAGGTAAGCTTTCTTATGACAATAGGGGTGGAATATACGAATTTAAGGCATCGCTGTGGTCGAGTTCAAAAGAATTTTATTATCCTGATAAGAGAGAGAAATGGGGGAGAGGCTATGGTGTGAATTTTAATCTAACCCCAAGATACTGGTTCCTTCTTTCGGGGTATATTGAAGGAGAAGATACTTACAGAGGCGGTTTGGGTTTAAAAATAGGCACAGATAGAAAAGGTATTGAATATAATTGGAATAAGAGAATACAATTCGTAGAAAGATATATGAAGGGTTACCACAGAATCAATAGTGTACTGCCTTATGTATTCGTTGGTAATATTGAAAGGGAATTTATAAGGTCAAAAAGATATGGTGCAGGTATAGCGAACGACAAAGCAGAATTTGAGATTGCGGATGAGATAAGGGATACCCTCTCCTTTACATGGGAAACCTACGAAACAACAAAAAATGCGAGGGTGAGTTTACATCCACCAGGGTTTGATCTTGGTTTCATATATAAACAGGGCAAAAGATGGGGAGAGAACGTGAATCTCTTACTTGGCAACTTGTCGGGATTCTTGGATGGTGAATATGGAAACGTACACCTTGTATATGATCTCTCGCGAAAAGAGAAGACACTATACGAGGAAATCTACTACGAGGTTGAAGAAAGAAGAGGCAATTTTTCAAGGGACTCACTCACTGGCAGATATTATCCTGACAAATATGGCAATTATGAAAGACATTATATACCGGTCAGTACTCCTCAATTGGTGAATCAATTCTTCTTCCAGCACATAATAAGTCTCCTTCCGACAAAGAATTGCAAAGTAACTATGACCACAATTAAATCAGGTGAGGGAGATAGGATATCATTCTGGCGGAAGCAGTATGAAGTAAGCGATAGGAATTTTGCAAAGGTGTCTATCTCCTTAAAAGATAATTTTTTATTTTCATCCTACTCCAAACAGGATGTAAGAGATGGAAAGATAGTGGGTTCCTCCACGGAGAGAAGAGCAGAGGTAATGGAAGTTCTTGTAAATCCGCAGCTTGTTGGTGCCTTTTTATCTCTTGGGTATTATATGGAGAACTCAGACGAGTCATATATGGATAGAGAGAAAATATCAAGAGAGCAATTAAAGGAGATCAGAGGGAAGATAAACTGTCCCCATAATGATATCAATGTTTCCACTGGTTTTAACTTGGGAGAACAGAACATTGAAGATTATCTGTACTCTCCATCAAATCCCAGAGTAAGGTTTCACTTTTTAAAAATATCGCCTTCTTTTCTATACAGGGAAAACAACAAGGAAATTAACGCAGGCATTGAGATAACCAACAGAAAAGAACTTAGAGGTATGTCATCAGTAGCGGTAAGGGCACTTTACCCACTCGGGATAAGTTACCTGTGCAAATTCTCTCTTACAATTATGCCTGACGGTAATGTGCACTACTGTATAAATTATGAAGGTAAGAAGAAAAGAGAGTATCCATTTGATCACAACATAAAATTAGAGGCAAGAATATTGTTTTAGGAAATTTACGGATTATTTTAAACACGAATTATACGAATACCTCAAATTACACGAATAATATATTACTGTTTTCTTATTAATAACGATTTATCTAATTCGTGGTATTTGTGTTCTTAAAAACTGGTGAATATCTGCGTCTAAATTTTTCTGGCTTGTGTCTTGAAAATAATTGTATCAGAACCTTACGCAAAAACCGCCGATAAGACATCAAAACAACTTCATTAGGTATTTAGACATTAACTTTTGTATTTCTCCTCCGTATGGGCTTAAAAACGCAAAATCGGGGTATTTGTGTTCAAACGGACCCTCCTATATATAGAGCAAACCTTTAGGTTTGCTTTAGGTTTTAAAAATGAAAACTGTGTTATCGTTTTTCTTCTTGTTTACATTGACCTTGCAGAAACAATCTATATAGATTACTTTATATATCTATCTCTATCGTCTGATATTTAAAAGTGATAGATGGTTGTATAATCAATTGTATAAAAATATATTCGGCTGTATTGCCCAGTGTTATGAAGCGTTATGCAATAAAATTTAAGTAATATTTTGAGATATCCTTATAACACTTTATATAACCGATAGTTACATTCTTTATAAACCGCAAGACAGAGTTCTAGTACTACAAGGAGGGCTTATGTCTAAAATTGAGATTATTACGGGTGATATAACTGAGCAGGCCACAGACGCCATTGTAAATACTGCTAACAAGGCACTTGCGCCGGGTGGGGGAGTGGCAGGGGCAATACATAGAAAAGCGGGACCTGGACTATGGCAGGAATGTAAATTATTGAGGGGATGTGAGACTGGCGAAGCGAAGATTACCACAGGCCATAATCTTCCTGCTAGGTATGTAATTCATACAGTCGGGCCTGTGTACAGTGGTTCATCCAATGCTCCTGAACTACTTGCAAGGTGTTATAAAAACAGTATCAAACTCGCATACGAAAAAGGGCTCAAAAGTATATCATTTCCATCTATATCTACAGGTGTATTCAGGTATCCTGTAGAAGAGGCTGCTAAAATTGCTATGAGAGTGATTAAAGACGCCCTGAAACAATATCCTGTTAAGCTTGTTAGATTCGTACTCTACGATCAGAAGACATACGAGGCGTATAAAAAGGCAATAGGGGAGGCTTGAGCCACCCATTGTATTATTTCTTTGTTAGTTTACATAATATACATTATCAGACATTGGATGAATAACCTCTGTAGGGCAAACCTTTAAGTTTGCAAAAGCCTGTGTTTGCAAGGCTAAAGCCTTGCTCTACAATATTGGTATAGATTACTGCAGAACAGAGAAAGGAAATGGGGTGATGGTTTATAAAAAGGTAAGATTTTGCGTTTTCAGGCTCATAGCGAGGTGAAAATGGCTAAACAAGTATAAAAGCATACAAACAAATGTTTCAGATATATTTTTGCTTATTTCTATGCAAGTTATTACCTTATCATAATAACCATTGCGGTTTCAATTGTGAATTTCTTTTAAACCTTTCTTATCCTCTTTTTAAGCAAGAAAAATAGAATAAGAGCATTTGAGCAGCTTGAGATAGATACTGCAAGAGCGAGGGCATTTACACCAAGAATATCTTTTAAACTCAATGCAAAAATAAGATTTATAGCAACCGCCACAAGTCCCACGAAAAACGGTGTTTTTGAATCTTTCATTGAATAGAAAATGCTGGCAAACACCCTGCTAAGGGAGAACCCTATTATTGCAGGTGAGTAGAACTTAAGGCAGGAAGCAGTGAAAAGTGTATCATTTGCGGTAAAATTACCGTGTTCATAAAGTAGTTTTACAATAAAATTGGATAGTAAAAAAAATAAAATGGTGAG
The DNA here is from genome assembly GCA_030627085.1 of Candidatus Stahliibacteriota bacterium. Taxonomy (GTDB): domain Bacteria; phylum Hydrothermota; class UBA3073; order UBA3073; family UBA3073; genus UBA3073. The sequence goes on from DAOUSS010000066.1 coordinate 6,376, forward strand.
GGGAACAATAACAGAAATTGTAAGTTTTACGGAATTTTTAATGATGTCTGTCCCGCTTCTTTCCTGGCTTAATTCTCTTGATAGCGTCGGCAGGACGACATTTGCAATTGCGACACCAATTATACCCACCGGTAATTGAACAAGACGATAAGAATAATTCAGATAAGAGATAGAACCAGTTTCCAGAAAGGATGCGATGAGCGTATTTACAATTGTGTTTATCTTGCCTGCCGCAAAACCAATCGCTATTGGGAACATAATCTTCACAACCCTCAAAAATTCCGGGTGTACCAAATTCAACTCTGGTTTAAAGTGAAATCCATCCTTTGTCGTCCATATGATTTGATAAAGGAGATGTAAAAATCCTCCAATCACTATTCCGATTGCAGCACCCGTAACACCAATTTTCCTGTAAAGAAGCCAGGAGAAGGCTATTATACCTATGTTAAAGAAAACGGGAGCAACACCTGTGGTAAAAAATCTTCCCCGGTAGTTCAGGATACCCATAAAGATAGCGGAGATACTAACAAATATGAGGAATGGGAATATAATCCTTGTAAGATATACTGTAAGAGAGAATTTATCCCCTGTAAAGCCAAACGCTATTACCTTTACCAGAAACGGGGCAACAGCTATTCCGATAATTGAGATTAAAAGTGCTATAAAGAAGAAATTTGTTATTACTATAGACGCAAATCTACCTGCCTCTCCCCCACTTCCCTTCTCTGAATGCTCCGAATAGATTGGAATGAAAGATGGCGTGAGTGAGCCTTCTGCAAGTTCGTCTCTTAAGAGATTTGGGATATTGAATGCAACCCTGAATGCATCCATATACATAGTTGCACCGAATAGATGTGCAAGCACCATCTCTCTTAAGAGCCCAAATATTCGTGAAATACTGGTTCCAAGAGCGAATCCAGATACCTTTTTTACAAGCATACTATCGGTTAACGTTTATATTAGACACAGATTTGCGCTGATTAACACTGATTTTTTATTTCAAAGATTTCGGTGATTATAAAAGTTTTGACACTAACTGATTAAAGATAGTAGCATATAAATCTAACCCCCATTATGTTTTTTAGGCAGATTGCAAGGTTTATTTGTGGGAGGCATCTCCTGATGCCGATAATCCAATTTGCGGGCAGAGTCAAGGTCAGGAGACCTTTCCCACAGAA
>DAOUSS010000156.1 GCA_030627085.1 Candidatus Stahliibacteriota bacterium
AATTTGACATAATGGCTATATACGTACATAATGAAAATTGCGTAACACCACAAATGACAGACTTTAATGTTCCGTCTCCATTTGTGGTTAGTGCAAGTGGTTATTATGGGTCTTACTATCCATGGAAAGCATTTGACAATACAAATGAAGAATTTAGTGGCTTTTGGCTTATTGATAACCCCGCCTTTCCAGAATGGATAAAGGTAGATCTTGGAAACAGTGGAGGAAAAACGGTATCCTTGTATACCGTTTCGGCACACAAGGCTTCTGATTGGGCACCAAAAGATTGGCTACTACAAGGGTCTAACGACAATGTAGTTTGGGATACTGTTGATACAGTAGTTGACGAAACAGGATGGGCGTCTTCAACAGACGAAATGAGGGAATACACTGTTGATTCTCCAGGAACATATAGATACTATAGAATGTATGTTACCGACAATAATGGTGATATTAACTATTTAACTGTTGGTGAAATAGAATTAATAAGCTGTGATGTAAATATTGAATCAGATCCATTTTCTATTACTTCATCAATAGAGGCTTCTTTATCTCGCTTGTTAAACGTGCCCACTCTTGAATTATCGTCTAATATAGAAATAAATGATATTTTTATTGGTACTCCAATACAGACTCCAGAATTTACATCATCCTTAAGTTTTGACCAAGCAACTACTTTTTTAACATTTGTAGCCGATGATATGAATTTAGATTCGTCATTAACTGCCAATATCACTGTTGGAAAATATTTAATCGTCTCCCCTTTTTCGGCTACTTCAAATCTCGAAATAACAGGGATAACACCGATTATTGTGCCCCCTGCATTAATTGCCACTTCCTCCCTTGATGTGTCAATACATCCAACGTTGTTAGTATCTCCATTCGTTATCAATGGGTCTATGGAAGGGGCTCCTGTGTATATTGCTCTCGTCCCGGCTTTTGATTCTTCTTTTTCTATGGAGTCCTCAATAAAGAATTTTTATAAATCATCATTGTCTTTAGTGAATGGCATTAAGATGAGCTCCAATATTTCATTAATCAATAGTTTAAACGAAGAGATAGCAAGCGATCAGTCTTTGCTAAATAATATATTGCAGCCAATAAATGGCACAATGGCATTAAAATTAGACATAAACGAGTTAGTAAAATTAAAAGGTTCGGAGTCTATTATAAACAGTATCCACGATGATGATAGTGGTATAGCAAATGGGCAGTTTTATTTTTTAAAGTCACACGGTATATAAATTATGATTCCAATTAATATAATTATAAACTCTGAAAGTGCAATAGACGATGTTGTTTCTTGCTCAGTAGGTATGCAGGAAAATAGTTTTTGTTATACCCTCAATTTAGAATTAGGCTCTCAGAAATTTTGGGAACAATGCGATCCGAACACTAATGTTGGTGAATTAAGGATTAAAGTCGTTATAGGAAACGATACCTATAATTTTTTGTGTGAAGAAAGAAGTTTGTCTGTGTCTTCTAATTCTGTTGGATTTTCTGTATGGGGGAGGTCTAAGCAAGCCTTGTTGTCTGAGCCCTATTCTGAAACAATTAGCGACACAGAAACAACTTCCCATTCATGGCAAGCCGATTCTGTACATGTGTCTGATGTTATATCATATGTTGTGAAGGGCAGTGGTATTTCTGTGGATTGGGCGGTCAATGATTTTTTAATTTATAAGGATTCTTTTTCTGTATCAAACAAAAGTCCGATTCAGATTATATCTGATCTTGCAAATGTTTTAGGCGCTCAAATAACTCCCCTCCAAGATGGATCAATCAAAGTAGAAAGCTACTCTGTTGTGGGGAATGAGACTATCGCTGCTCGATATAACTCTCTTGACGATATATTTGATATGGCGGAGTCTGTAGATTTACAATCTGGGTATAATGCTGTGAAGCTATATGGATTTGGAGATATTATAACAGAAGATAGCCCCGTGTATGTAGATGATGACAATAGCGATATCTCAGATGAGTTTCTTGTCGGAGAGCTTGATGACAGGGAGTTTGGCAGTTTTTTATCAACAACAATAGATTCTGAATCAACAGCAACTCAGCCAGGAGGCATGCAAAAGGTAGACGTTTTATTTTATCATTCGGGGGGGCTTAGGCCTGTTGTTTATATGAACAACGGAGCATATAAAAGAATGGTCTCTGGAATAAAAAGTATCACCGAAGGCGTTGTTTTTATTTGGGGAGTAGGGCACACAAGGACCCCTTATTCAAGAAACAAAACAGAGTTGGTTAGTGATAGTTCTATCCCGTTTAAAATTATTGAGGTCACATATAAAATTCGTTATGTGATATACGAGCTGAGGTCTCCATCAGAAGAAGGACCGTTCCATACTTTATTTACTTTTGCAGACAAATCAGAGAGCAGCCTCATCATAACCACCGTTGTTGATGACAGTATTGAAAAGTGGAATGTGTGTGCTTCAGTAATAGTAGAGAAACAACCGGTCACAATTATGAGAAAAGCAACTGTTTTTGTATACGGGCTTGTCGACCCCATAAGTATGCAGAATTCAGCCGGGACTCCTGTTAAATTCAAGAAAATAGATGTTTCGGAGAAGACAGAGGAGATAGTATTTGTTGATGGGTTAGCAAATACTATCTACCCTATTGATTCAATTGTATCTTGCTCACCGGATGTCAATCCATCGTTTAAGCAGGGGTTCAACAATCTTTTAAAACAAGGATATGTTGGATCTGTTGCTGATTATTCAATACCTGTCGTAATAACATATAGGACGGCATATAGAGTCTATGATTCGTATATCCCCTTGACATGGAGAAATGCTGTATTTGACGTGTGGTTTGAATTCTCTGCTTGTGGTATAAAGACGGTTTCTTTCGATAGAACTTCCGACAATCTTCTTTTTGTAGGAGCTGGCTCATATGCCATAGCATACTCTGGATCATGGGAGGAGAAGGTCGATATAACAATCTCAATTAAAGACTATGTTTCTGATATAACAGTATCAGAAGCAACTATATATATCGACGGTAGATACAAAGGGGAAAGCGATAGCGAGGGTCTTTTAAATGTCCCTGCCATCTCTGTGGGAGACCATACAATAAAAATAATTGCTGACGGGTATATTGACTCTATTGTTGATGATTTGGATAATGATAATTTTACAGTTTCAGCAGAATAGGCGGACGAATGCAATTAATTTCATTTAATATTCAAAGAGAAATGCCGACAGAAAATGGGTCGAGTGATCCTGATGATTTTCTTGATACAACAGATGGAGGCATAATGAACAAGAGTAATCCGCCTTTATTCCCCGCTACAAGTTATCCAAAAGGGACTGACGGCAGTAAAGAGAATGCCATAATTGTTAGTGGAAATAATTATGTAATTCTAATAAAAAAATCTGGTCAAGGTATTCCTGTTGAATTTAAAATAAGAACGGGCGAGTTCTATATAAACTTAACTATAAATGGTTTTACGCCCACCTTTTGGAAAACAATTAAAATAGTTGATAGTGAAGAGGAAGAATTTTATTATACTTCAACAGAGGAAAATGGGTTTGGTAATTTTGGTCCCATTCCTCAAGAGGGAATGACATTCCCGATAAAGGTTTATTTGAGTAAGATTGGAGGTCGTGATGGAGGGACTTATTCTTTGTTCCATTATTTTATTGAAACTCCTGATATTGAAGAAAATAAATATTTGTATTCAAGGATTGATTATGATCGTTTTGGGAGGGAGCTTTTAGACGTTGGCTATCATGTAAACTATACTCCGGGAGGGAATGAAAATATTCTTTTAAAAGCAACTGAGATTGACTATGTTTTAATTGAGGAGTATTCAACCCCACCATCGGAAGACGGGAATAGTATCAATGCTGAAATTTATATGATAAGGGTTTGGACAAAACAAGAGACCAATTTTGATCCTTATGCTATCTCATGCTCTCTTGTTCCTGAATCCTATCCTCTAAGTCCCGAGAGCACTATATGGAGCAGTACGGTACGGGGTGCTCCGGATACCACTGAGGGGAGAGACACTGAGGGTCAGATTCCGACATGCGTCGGATACAACCTTGCATATTATCGTGAATATGCAGGGTCCATTATTCCAAATGTAGGAATAATGAGTGATTTAGAAGGGCAGAATCTTGTTTTTGAAGATGCTGAGGTTAGTTCTTCGTTTGTGATACAGAACCTTCTGTATCAACAACAAGAGCTGATAGAGGAAGTCGAGTGTGGAGGGGAAGTAACAGAACTTTGTCATAATGAAGGGGACATTATAAGCCCAGCAAATATATATTCTTACGAAATGCTTCCCACACCAGAAGAATATATTTAATAAAAAGGAGTCGTAAT
>DAOUSS010000187.1 GCA_030627085.1 Candidatus Stahliibacteriota bacterium
AACGCAGATTACTTTTGTTTTTTAGGACGCAGATATGTTAAAATCATTGGGGTATCAAAAAGCTGAATACTTAATGACCTAATTACTACCTTCATCTATAACCATCTGTGGTTTGTTTTCTTTTTTCAACAGGGAACTAAAGAGATTGGAAGAGATTTTTAAAAACACATCTTTTTCTCTCTTATGTTCTCTTCTGTTCCCTGTTACTCAGGGATATATATTGGTGCTGTCTTTGGGGCCTTACCGCCTTTTACCTTATGATAATAGGCATAAGTCATCGGTTCTTTATCATTGAAAATTTCGGCGTCAACCACCTTTCCGATAAAAACGGTATGCGTTCTAGCATCCAGGGTATTAATAAGTTCAGCCTCCAGGCAACCAACAGCATTTTCTAAAACTATAGGCGCACCAGTCACACCAACTTTATAACTCACATCTCTGAACTTATCCAATTCTTTACCGGATTTAAAACCAAAATGTCCTATGAATTTCATCGGTGTCTCTTCTGACAGAATGGAGATAGTAAAAACTTTACTTCTTTCAATAAATTCATGCGTCAAATTCTCCTTATTTATACTCACCGCTATCGTTGGCGGCTCTGATGTTATCTGAAACACCGTATTGGCAATCTGTCCATTGATTTTCTTACCCCTCTTTGAGCTAACGACATACAAACCATAGCTTATCTTGTATAAGGTTTTATTATTCATTCCTCATCCTTTGGCATTTTTTAGATTCATTACAATTTTGTATTTTGAGTCCTGAGCACAGCCGGAGCTACACTACTGCATAACAATTATATTTCTTTTACCATAATCACTGCATCTTCACCATCAGGATAATACCACTTTTCTATTCCTGCTTTGTAAAAGCCAAATTTCTCGTAGAGGAATATCGCGGGCAGATTGGACGGCCGAACCTCAAGCACTGCTTTTTTCTTGTCCAGACTCACTCCGAAATGCAAAAGATAGGAAAGGATTTCACTCCCAATCCCTCGGTATCTATGCTCTTTCCTCACGGCTACATTGGCAATATGAACTGTATCCTTATGTAGTATTGCTATACCGTAACCAATTATTTTGTCTATTTCATAAACAATTGAGCGAGAGTTGGGAGTGGACATTATGCCCAGGAACATATTTCTCGTCCAGGGTACCTTAAAACATTCCTCTTCAATTTTTAGCACAGCATCAAGGTCCTCAAAACTCATTTCCCGAATATATCCTTTTGCCTTGGACATTTTAAAACCAGCCATTAAAGTAACTCAAGGCTTTTTACCTCGCACTGCTATTTTCCTTTTCTAATTCGTCTGAACAATCTCAAATATATCCCGCTGTAGCCGGGTTTCTTTAAAGGAAATATTCCCTCACTTACAAACCTAATATCTTCTACTGAATAAAATGCGTTCGGATTAAATCCTTTAATAATTTCAATAACATTTTTAAGGTTCTGCCGTCTAATAATCATAAAAATGACCTTTACTTGCCCCTGGGCACCTTCGGCATCAATACAGGTGACTCCATAGTTCTTGGCCTGAAGAAAGTTTATCAATTCAGATGCATCTTTCTGGGTAATAATTCGGATAGCCACCATTCCTATAGATAATTTTTCCTCTATAAAGATACCTAAAAAAGTTCCCAGAGCAAAACCACCCCCATAGGCAATATAACAAACAACGTTATTTAAATTTTTCATAATCTGTCCGATTGCGAGAAGCCAGATTAATACCTCAAAGAAACCAATCAATGGAGCAAGGTATTTCATACCTTTGGAGATAAAGATAAAACGGATTGTCCCGAGACTAACATCCAAAATTCGCGCAAGGAAGATAAGTAATGGTAGGATAAACCATGTATATATTGCAGAGTTTAACAAATGTTCCATATTTATACCTCTTGACTTCTATAATTAGTATGTGGGAGAGACTTTCGAGTCTCGATTATCGCGATTAGGAAACCGCTCCTACGGTTGTAGGTATAAATTTTTCTACCACAAAGGCATAAAGAAGACAAAAGAGATTACAGATTTTGGTATTATCGCGACGTCATTGTGTCTTAACGTCAATTACATAATTACTCAATAACCAAATGACCTGTGTCAGGAGGTAACTCCCGACACCACGGGATAGTGACTTAATTACCCAGTGACCCAATGACTAATGACCTAGTGACTTGACCCTGATTACGCTTATTTCATTAAATTGTAAGTGAGCGCAAAGCCTAAAATTGCAGTAAGATTTGGCATCATCCTAAATAGTTTTTTGTTCTCAATATCAAATAATGCATTTAGGCCTGTTCCAAACAACGCACCCAGATAAGCACCAGCATAAGCAAGTATTCCATTTCCTCTGGAAAAATGTCTCTCTCATTTTATACGGTCCATAATGGCACATCCAGCAATATTCCCAAGCATCGCTCCACCAATATAGAATTTATCGTCTTTTGTATCAAACTGAAACAATAAGTTACAGGTTGTGGCTGCACCGAGAAGCCCTGCTGTCAGAATGATTTCTCCATCCGCTGGTGTATATTCCTTTACGCTTGCAATTTTGTAACCAATAAACTGGGCTGGAATCCTTGTGCCAAGCGCCAGAAGTCCTCTCCCTGTGCTTGATTCTACATCAAAAAGTTCTCCAAAACCTAACCCATATAAGTATCCTTCACCTGCGGATAGAACGGAGAATTCTGCTTCCCCTTCAGTTATATCAACCCTATCAGACAAGGCAAATCCTCCAACATTTTCAAGAAGGCTTATCCCCACTGGCAAAATAAGGCTGCTTTGCTCACCATTAATACCAAAAATATCATTCAAGTAAAAACCGTCTGCTATCCCGAGACACGCTCCACCAAGACTGTTAATTGCGTGCGTGTTTGTAATCGGTCTTGTTTTGCTTGCCGACAATCCACTTATCAAGACATAGAGAGGTAATGTCATTTCGCTTGCAACGATAATCTTGTTGTTTTTTACTCCTAATGCTAGAGGAATTGCCCATCCATACCAACTAAGCGTAAGAAATGCCTCTCCTACCGTCCAGTGCCCACGGGCTTCTTGATTTATCCTTTTATATGGAAATCCTATTTCTATATAGTCTGCAAATGTACGGACAAACTCTTTTATTCCGCTTATTATTTCTGGTTCAGACTCACACATAAATTCTCTGTGAAAGATTATTTCTCCCTTTTCAGTAGATATCGCCACAAGTCTAATAAGAAATGCATCTGGAAGTTTCTCCAACCATCCTGTAACCACATATATTGCATTGAAATTCTTTCCTATTTTCTTCAAGGCTACAATATCTATAATCTTGCTGTCTTCCCAGATGTTTTTCTCTATCTTTTGTTTGCCCTGTATCTTGAAGATTTTATAGTGTGATGCGAGTTCGCCCACCAGAAAATTGGTATATACCTCTACTTTATGCCCCGGGATATCCTCGGAAGCTTCCAGACAGGAAATTGCAATCCCTTCTTCCCCGTAGAGAGACAGTGCAAGGAGTAACCCTAAGATACCGAATAATTTATCCATCCCCTCTCCTTGTTATTTTCAAAGTAGCTCAAGGCTTTAGTCTTGATAGTCAACCCGTGCCCTACATTTTTCACCACAAAGAGCACAAAGAGAAGCTATTTATTTTTAGACGTTGTCCCGAAGTGTTGTGATGAAAATTGTTAGATTATATGATGAGTGTAAAAGTTCTTAGTTCTAAACTTATACTGGAGTATATTGTCTTTATTCTTCGTTTCTTTTGTTTGCCCAAAAGAAACGAAGCAAAGAAA
>DAOUSS010000044.1 GCA_030627085.1 Candidatus Stahliibacteriota bacterium
AAGGTCAATTACTGCCTCTTCACAGCCACCACACGATGCACACCAGTAGAATGCAAATTTAGGTTTGCTCATATTTACTACCAAACATTAATCGTTATATAAAACTAATCACAAAGAGATTACAGATTGTAGCATTATCGCGACGTCGTTGTGTAATTGCATCTTAGCGTCGTTACGTCAACAACATAATTACCTAATGACCTAATAGCTTGTGTCAGGAGGGTATACCGAAGGTCGCCGTAAGGCAACTCCCTGCCTACCGGCAGGCAGGCTGACACCACGAGATGACCTAATGACCTAATAACTTAATGACCTAATAAATTAGTGACTTCAATATATTAGGGTTAATTCGGGATAGCTTATGATAAATATTACAAAAAAGATATTAGAAATGAGGAGAGCCAGACAGATAGTTGGCGTGTTTGTAAAACATGGTTTTGGCTATCTTTTTGAGAGGATAAGGAGGGGAAGAAAAAGAGGAGATTTTGAACGCTCAGATGCTGAGAGGTTCAGAAAAGTTCTTGAGGAGTTGGGTCCCATATTCATCAAGATGGGACAGATACTGTCAACAAGAATAGACATTTTGCCCAAGAATTATATATTTGAATTATCAAAACTGCAGGATGAGACGACCCCGCTACCGGTTGAGAAGATAAAGACAGTAATAGAGAGCGAGTTAGGGGCGTCCACTGGCAGGGTATTTGACGAATTCTCTTCCCTGCCGATAGCGTCTGCCTCACTTGCTCAAGTGCATACTGCAAGCAAGGATGAGAGGGAGTTGGTTGTAAAGATACAAAGACCAGGGATATGGGATGTCATAAAGACGGACTTAGACATTATGGAGGACTTCGCCCGGTCTTTTAGAAACAGGATTCGTATGCACACAGACTCCGACCCTGTTGAAATTGTGAGAGAGATGAAGAAGACGCTACTGAACGAGCTTGATTTTGCGAGAGAGGGAATGAACATAGAAAAATTCAGAAGGGATTTCTCGGATGATGAGAGGGTTTTCTTTCCTGAGGTTCTATGGGACATCACGACACCAAAGGTGCTTGTTATGGAAAGGATAAAAGGGATAAAGGTATCAAAAATCAATGAGATAGAAAAGGCTGGATTGGACAGGAAGAAGATAGCGAGTGTTGGTGCCGATATATGCTTAGAGCAGATATTCAAGCACGGATTCTTCCATGCCGATCCTCATCCTGGCAATATCTTTGTTACATACGATGGCAAGATTGCTCCCTGCGACTTTGGAATGGTGGGAAAAATAAATCCTCATCTGAAAGAGAGATTAAGGATGTTCCTCGTATCCGTTGTGGGAAAAGATATTGATGGAATAGTTGGCTCGCTATTCTCACTTGGTGTAGTGCCTGGTGAAGAGAGGGTGGATGAGATGAGAGAGGATATATACGATATCCTTGATAGATATTATGATATCCCAATAGGCAGATTTAATCTAAAGATGGCGCATGAAGAGGGATTCTTACTCCTGAAGAAATACAAAATTACACTGCCCAGAAACCTGACACTCCTTGCAAAGGCGCTTATTGAAGTAGAGGCTTTAGGGAACCTACTTGACCCGGAGTTTGATGTAATGAATCACCTGAAACCCTACATAAGAGAAATTATAAAAGAGAGATACAGCGTATCGGGTGTACTGGATGGCCTCTCAAAAACAGGTGGGGAGTATATAAAATTCCTGAAGGATTTTCCACAAGAGGCAGGAGATGTGTTAAAAAAGGCGAGAGAAGGGAAATTGAAGTTTGTATATGAACACAAGGGTCTTGATAATCTTACCTCTTCAATTGATAAGGCGAGTGTAAGATTGGGAATAAGTTTCATATTTGTTGCACTTGTGGTAAGTAGTTCCATACTCATAGGAAGATTCCCTTTCCTATCCATCACGGGTTTTGCTGCTGCTCTTGTTCTGCTCTTCTGGTTTTTCATATCTTTAAGAAGATGAATTTATGCGGATATTGCTTATAAATCCATCAAGTTTTAATCTTTACACACATATAGGTGCCCAGATGCCGCCGCTTGGCATTGCATACCTTGCAGCAGTCCTAAAAGAAAAAGGACACTCTCCAGAGATATTTGATATGGATGTAATGCCTGGCAAACCTGATTATAAAAACTACCGTATAGTTGGAATATCCTGTCTCACATCTACATACCTTAAAGGACTTGAGATAGCCAGAGAAGTAAAGGATGCGGGAAGAATCGTGGTTATGGGTGGATATCACCCCACATTTATGGATGGGGAGGTTCTTAAAACAGGACTTGTTGATTATGTAGTAAGAGGGGAAGGAGAATATGTGCTTCCTGAACTTGTGAACCATATTGAGGGCGATGCTGATGTAAAAGATGTTAAAGGTATCTCCTATATGGATGGCAATAAACTGATAAGGACAGAAGATGCGCCTTATCCTGATGTGGACGAAATTCCTCTGCCAGCCAGAGATATGCTACCATTAAGTTCATATAAGGCATTCCTGGATGAGAGGCCTATGACACCTGTGATTACATCAAGGGGGTGTCCGTTCAACTGCAGTTTCTGTGCTTCATCGAAATTCGGTGGTTTAAAGTGGAGAGCGAGGTCTGCTCTGTCTGTTATTGAAGAGGTAGAAATTCTTAAGAAAAGGTATGGTTTTGGTTCAATCGATTTTATGGATGATAATTTTACTATGAACCCTACAAGAGTAGTTAAGATATCTGAAGGATTGTTGAAAAGGGACGTTGGTATAAAATGGTGGTGTCTATCGAGGGCAGACACAATAGTAAAGAATGAGGATATGGTAAAGGTGGCGGTACGCTCCGGTCTCAATATGGTATTTCTGGGTATAGAGAGTGTTGAAGAGGATGTACTGAGGAGCTATGGCAAAAGGGAGGATACTACGACATTTGCCAACGCTATAACTCTGTTAAAGAGGTATGGTGTAAAGACCTGGGCGAGTATAATGATAGGTGCATTGAACGAGACAGGAAGTATGATATCGAAAACGATAAACTTTATAAAAAAACTTGACCCTCATGCTGTTCAGATATCAATTCTCACCCCTTATCCCGGTACAAGATTGTTTGAAGAAGTGAAGGGAAGAATAGCCACCTGGAACTGGAACCTGTACGATGGCGCCCACGCTGTATTCAATACATACCATCTAAATACAAAAAAGATTCAGTCCATACTGAGAAAGGCGTATTTGAATATTTATCTTGCTCCCAAAAGAGTTGTAAGAGAGATAAGGCATGCCCTTGAATATCATCTTGTCAAACGGCTGGTGGTAAATTATCCGAGAAAGGCAATTGTTGCCATGAGATACATTAGATGAGATGTGGGATGTTGAATGTGAAATGTTGAATGTGGAATGTTGAATGTGGAATGTGAAATGTGGTAGGGTTAAAAAAGTTCTCTTTTTAACTGTTCAATCTCCGGGAGAAGTGTAGTTTCAGGGTATCTCTCCTCTATTCCGTTAAGATATAAAAGGGCGGCGTCGGGTTTTCCCATCTTTTTGTATAATCTTGCAGTTTCGAGTTCCTTCCTTGTAAGTTTATCTATACATCCTATTCTTGCTTTTTCCGCTTCCCTTGCAAGTTCTGTGCCGCTGTGTTTTGCTATGAAATTCTCCAGCGCCTTCAATGCCTGCTTCGTAGGCGTCTGGTCGAGGTAATAAGGAGGCGATTGCTTCAGGTAGGTGATTGCGAGTTCATACTCTGCTTTTATAGCAAATCTTGAATTTGAAAAGTTTCTTAAGAGAAACTTGTATTCTAACTCTGCCTGTTCGTAATCTTTCTTATCAAAATAGGTCTTTGCAAGCCAGTACTGTGCATCTTCCATAAGTCCACTACCAGGATACTTATATATCACATCCTTGAACGCCTCTATCGCCTTATCATATTTCTTATTCTCAAGGAGTTGTTTTGCACGGTGGAATTCTTCTTCAGCGGTGGAAACATTTATCGTCTTATTTCCTACGCAGGATAGGAAGACAGAAATCATAATTATGACTTGCCACTTATTCATAAAATCTACATTCTTTCTATAAATCCTGTATCTATTTCTCCCTTTAAAAATTTTTCGTCCTTCATAATAGCCAGATGCAAAGAAGTTGTGGTTTTTATACCTTCTACCATAAACTCTTCAAGCACTCTTGCCATTCTCGTTATTGCTTCAATCCGTGTTTTGCCCTTTGATATGATCTTGGCAACAAGGGAATCATAATAGGGATGGATTACATAATCACAATAAATATGTGTGTCTATCCGTACCCCGGGACCACCCGGCAGATAGAGGGCTGTTATCTTACCCGGTGTAGATATAAAACTTCTGTCAGGGTCTTCCGCATTTATCCTGCATTCGATAGCATGACCATCTATACTTACATCTTCCTGTTTGAATGAGAGTGGTTCACCCTCTGCTATTCTTATCTGCTCCTTCACAATATCAATACCAGTTACTTCCTCTGTTATCGGGTGTTCAACCTGAATCCGTGTATTCGCCTCCATAAAGTAGAATTTTCCATTACTATCAAGAAGAAATTCAATCGTTCCTGCAGATGTGTATCCTGTGAATTCTGCAAACCTTCTGGCAAATTCTCCCATCTCTTTTCTTAAGCCCTCATCTACAACAGAAGAAGGTGCCTCCTCTATCAACTTTTGATGACGTCTTTGAATAGAGCATTCTCTCTCACCAAGCCAGACGATATTTCCTTTTTCATCCCCAAGAATCTGCACCTCTATATGTCTTGGGTTTTCTATAAACTTTTCTATATATATCTCCCCGCTTCCAAATGCCGTCTCTGCTTCGGAGGATGCTATATCTATAAATCTCTTAAGATCCCGAGTTGAATGAACTATCTTCATTCCTCTGCCACCCCCGCCAAAGGCGGCTTTGAGAATCACAGGATAGCCTATCTTTTTTGCTATTCTCTTGGCAGACTCAATATCTTTTACAGTTTCATTACTTCCGGGTATAACCGGTACACCTGCCTTTCTTGCAAGCTCTTTTGCTTCACTCTTATTGCCCATTTCTCTTATCACCTCAGGTTTCGGCCCTATGAACTTGAATCCGTTTTCCTCACATATTTCTGCGAATCGTGGATTTTCCGCAAGGAAGCCATATCCTGGATGAACTGCATCAACACCCGAAATCTCACAGGCGCTTATTATTCTTGGGATAGAAAGATAACTTTCCTTGGGGCTTGCAGGCCCTATACATATAGCCTCATCTGCCATGACTACATGCATGGAGGTTGCATCCACATCTGAATATATGGCAACTGTTTCTATTCCAAGTTCCTTACACGCCCTTATTATCCTTAGCGCAATTTCACCGCGATTTGCAATGAGAATTTTTTCAAATGCCATAAAACCCCCTTGTGGATAGTAGGCAGTAGGTAGTAAACAGTAAGCAGTAAACAGCGAATGCGAAAAGTTGTAGGCACGATTTCAAATCGTGCAAACTAAAGTGAGAACCAGCATTCACCCCGTTAAATAGAGACGTTATAGAAATACTACTCTGGCGTTTATTTTTGAGTTATTTCACGGGGTGAACGCTGATTAACGCTGGTTAAATTTTGTTTAAAAGATTTACTTTAGAGCTTCCGTTGGAGTGCAATAGCTTGCTACCGCGTCTTTTTTATAGTTCCTACATAAAAGAAGTTTTTTGCGAAGTAAAAATTTGAATGAGCCTGAAAGGAAAACCCTTATTGTTGTGATAGATGCCAATACTCAAAAGGTGCAAATATGGTGCAACAATTGTTAAAATAATCTTGTTTGTCTTTTTTCATCTTTCAATCTCTGCTCTGCAGTTCTACAATATTCATCTGAAATGTCTATACCTATGTATCTCCTTTTCAACTTTTGTGCTACTAATGTAGTAGTTCCAACACCATTGAATGGATCGAGAACGATGTCGTCTTGATAACTGAACAGTTTTAATAATCTTACAACTAATTCCTCTGGAAACATTGCTGGATGGTTATATTTTTTCATATTACTTTCTGGGGCAATATCCCACTTTGCATAGACCCACTTCTTAAATTCATCTCCAGTAATATCTATCTTATTGGGAGCACCTGCTTTTTTGTGTGATTCTTTACAGAATACTTCAACAAATTCCCAAGTGTATTTCAAATAAGGCATACTTGGGCTTTTCCAACTACCCCATGCAGTATATTTACAATTATAATTATGTTTTTCCCAAAGGATTTCGGCTTTCCAAAGTAATCCCAATTCCAATAATTGTTTTGAAATAATATGATGCGTAGGCATATAGTCTGAAAATAAAGGTTGAATATTAACGCAGAATCTTCCAGCAGGTTTTAAAACACGATAGCACTCTTTCCAGATTCTATTCAATTTATCAAAGTAATCTCGCCAGTATATAGCATCTCTATTTTCATCATCTTTGTATTCCAATCCAAAATTATATGGCGGTGATGTGATAATAATATCAACGAAGTTATCTGGAAATTCTTTTAATGTAATCTCGCTGTCACCGCAAATGATTTTATTTGATAAGCCAGAAACATCAATCTCATCGACCTTAGATTTTACAACAGTTAAATCTTTCGTTCCTCTTCGGATTTTTTCTTTTTGAGTACGGTTAACGACTTTTCTTTCTCTCCTTAGAAGTTTAGCGTCGGGATAAGTCATCAAATTTTTTTTATATTTGTCAAAAGGTTCCATTATAACTCCCTTTTTGATATTTTGATCTATAAGCATTGCTTTTCTAAATTGTTCAATTGCGTAGTTGAGCCTCTCGTCTCTCAATGGTTTATAATATTCAGGCTTATGTAAGGGTTTATTAATATCTCTGTCTCCATCTAACAAAGTTATAACTACCGTGTTTACCTCGGGAAAGAGTCTATTTAGAGTTATTACAGATTCACTTCCTTTTGCCTCAATATCTTTTCCATAATCACCACCCAAGAAATTTTCTAATTGAACTATGAAGAAGGAATTTATTGTGGGTACAGCTTGTTTCAGCAGACTCGCATCAACCAAAACTCTCTTATACATAGCAACTTCAGTATAAGATTTGCATTCTACACTAACTCTGAGCTCATCGTCGATATAAACATGTATATCTTGTGATAATTTATATACTTCATCGTTTGTCTTAATGACAATCTTCTTTTTATCCATCCTCAATCTATCTTCATCAGAAGATATTTTTGACCATGCTATCTTTATAATATCTTTTGTGATATCTTCGACTATCTTACCCTTGGTATATCTCACAGCACCAGCCGTATCCTTACCTCTTCTGTCAGCGTAAAGCTTTTGTGAAGCAAGGATGGCTTTTTTATATCTTAACTTAACATCCTTAGTGCTTATCATACTTCCTCCTCAATAATCTGCCGTCTCTATCCCAATTCTATTATAGCATAAAATCAAGGAAAAATCAAGCCAAAAAACATTAGTGAAAAGCCTGAGGTAAAGGGTTTAGTCTATAAGAGCCCGTTTTGGTGTACTCAGTGACCCGTATCTTTTCCCGTAGTATCTGCCGTTAAGTGTGATGAAATTTAGGGCTTTTTCTCCCCTTATCCTCATTCTTTTCAAATCGTAAAAGGACAAAATCCTCCCCTCCCTCCTCACCCTAATAATCCTTCTGGCCGTTATAAGACCTATTCCGGGAACCCTTATCAATTCGTCATAGGATGCAGTGTTTATTTCCACAGGAAATAACTCTGGATGAGACCTTGCCCAGCTGAGTTTTGGGTCTATATCAGGTAAAAATCCAGATGGAACGATCTCCCGCGGGTCAAAGTTGTATTTTCTTATAAGAAAGTCTGCTTGATATAGCCTTCTTATTCTGTGTATAGGACAGGGAGATTTATTGTCAAGCGGTGTATCAGGCTCGGGAGAAAATCCGCTATAGTAGACCCTTGAAAGTCCGAAATTCCTGTATAGTCTTTTTGAGAGAGTAAGTAGACAAAGATCGTTTTCTCCCGCAGCTCCTGTAACAAACTGGGTAGTAATAGAAAAATAGGGCATGTATCCTTGTCTCTTCTCATTCCTTGCATTTGCAATTGCCCGAAGGGTAGATATAAGGTTTGTAAAGTTCTTCTCTTTGGATAATTTTGTAAGATAGTTGTCCCCCGGTGCCTCAAGGTTGACAGAGATACGATTGGAAAAAGGAACTGCTTCTCTTATCAGGTCGGGACTTGCACCTGGCAGGATTTTTGTATGTATATATCCCTTGTAACCGTATCTCTCCCGCAGAGTTTTTACCGTCTCTATAATTCTTTCCTGTGTTGTATCCGAATTCTTGTAGATTCCTGAAGAGATAAATAATCCGTCTACCATCTTTCCTTTATAGTAGTTCATAAATCTGAGGGCAAGCTCTTTTGGAGAAAATATGTAATTCTTTTTGTTTCTGTCCTTTCTGTTTACACAGTACAAGCAATTATTCTCGCATATATTGGTCAATAGAACTTTGAATAGTCTGGTGTAACCCCCTCCCTCTCCCCTTGCAGGATATATGAATGGATATATTTTCTCTTTGAGAATGCATCCAGAAGAGTCAAATCTTGCATCATCTCCCCCCGGCATATCGTAAATATCCTTCATCCCTCTTTATGTGTTAAGAAACCATCTCAAGACCTGTATGAACGAGATAACAAATATTCTTAAATCAAATATCAAAATTTAAGGTAACTATAAAAGTTTTGACACTAAATTTAATCCTTATTACTTTTTCTTGCTAACTTTCTGGCATGTAGTGTTCTGTGTCAGGAGGTAACTCCTGACACCACGAGTTCGAGATTTTTTAACAGGGACTTGGACGAGACTCGTAAGAGACTTCAAAAAAATACCTGTTTATTTATTTCAAAAGAACAAATTGTCTTTAATCTCTTTAGAGTCTCTTACAGGTCACTGTTTACTTTCTTTACAGGGACTCTTACGAGACTTGGATTAGAAGTTGAAGAAATTTTCTTTTGTCTCTTAACGGTCTCTTACAAGTCACTGTTTTATTTTCCCCAGCTTCTTTGTGTCGGATATTTTACAATCACCAAATTTAAATATCAAAACTACAAATCAAAAATAAAAAAGTTTAACACAAATTGCACGAATAGCTCAAATTACACAAGCAAAGCCTTGAACGGTTTTTTATTCGTGACTATTCGTTTAATTTGTGATATTGGTGTTTATATTTTTGCATTTTAATATGTCATTTTGATTTTTGATACCTGCCTGCCGGT
>DAOUSS010000147.1 GCA_030627085.1 Candidatus Stahliibacteriota bacterium
CTGTTGCAATTGATACACTGGATGTAATAAGAAAAATAGGAATAAAAATTGATGGTATAAAGACCCTGAAGAAGTATGTGTTTTATGACACAAGTAATAAAACAATAACTCTTGCAAAAGAGCGAGTTCTTTTAAACCCGCTCATACAACACATTGTTATGGGCAAAGAGACGCTGGAGATGGTTAAAGTCGGCAAAAAGAGAACTCCGACAGTCAATGTATCTTCACTTACAGAGAAAGAACTCCTGGATTTAAGCAAGTCTATGGGATTGTTTCTGAATGAAGAGGAGATGAAGGATATCTCCCATTATTTTTCAAAAGAAGGGAGAACGCCAACAATTGCAGAGCTTGAGACATTCGGAATCCTCTGGTCTGAACACTGTTCACACAAGACAATGAGAGGAAATGTAAAAATTCGAAATTCGAAATTCGAAATTCGAAATCTTCTTAAATCCACTATAATGAAGATTACAGAGGATCTGAAAAAACCATGGGTTACTTCGGCATTCAAGGACAATGCAGGTATTGTTGAATTTAACGACGAATATGCAATTTGCTTCAAGGTCGAGACACATAACCATCCATCTGCGCTTGAACCATTTGGAGGAGCAGCGACCGGAATTGGAGGGGTTGTAAGGGATATACTCGGTTGTGGGCTCGGGGCAAAGCCGATTGCAAATATCGATGTCTTCTGTGTTGGAGACCCTGACACATCCTACTCCTCACTTCCAGAGGGTGTATTACACCCCAGAAGAATACTACGCGGAATTGTATCCGGGGTGGGTGATTATGGAAATAAGCTTGGTATTCCAACTGTGAACGGTTCAGTAACCTATCACAAAGATTATACTGCAAATCCTCTCGTTTACTGCGGTTGTGTCGGTATAATACCAAAGGCAAATTGCCAGAAGAAAGTAAATACAAATGATCTTATAATCCTTGTTGGAGGAAGAACAGGAAGAGACGGCATACACGGAGCTACATTTTCCTCTGGTGTTATGGATGAAAACACACAACAGGAATTCAGTTCTGCTGTCCAAATAGGAGACCCATTAAGGGAAAAAAATCTTCTCGACGCAATACTATCTGCCAGGGATAAGGAACTGTACAGTTCAATAACAGATTGCGGGGCAGGAGGAATATGTACAGCAGTTTCAGAACTTGCAGAAGGAATTGGAGCAGAAGTACAACTTGAGAATGTACCTTTGAAATACAAAGGGCTATCTCCAACAGAAATATGGATATCCGAATCACAGGAGAGAATGGTACTTTCTGCACCTGAAGAGAAATTAGATGAGCTAAAGAAAATCTTTGACGAATGTGAGAGTGAACTTACAGTGATAGGAAGGTTTGTAAAGACGGATAGAATTGTAGTTAGTTATAAAAAAGAGAAGATATGCGATATAGACCTTGCTTTCTTACTTCATGGAATGCCCAAGACTGCAAAGAGCGCAATTATACCCGTAACAAAAGGGAATAGGGAGGAGGCTCCAGAGAATTTGGATATTGAGTCAATTTTTGAGAGTATGCTTTCTCATCCGAATATTGCAAGCAAAGAGTGGATTGTAAGACAGTATGACCATGAAGTTCAAGGGGGAACAATAATAAAACCTCTTTTGGCTGATGCGGCAGTTATAAAACCACTATCTATAAAGGGTGATAAAGGTATTGTAATAGGGCATGGGCTTGCTCCGTTTTATAAAGATGTATATAAGAATGCCTCGTCAAGTCTTGATGAGGCGGTGCGTAACCTATGTGCAGTCGGAGGAGATCCATCCCAGATTGCACTTCTTGACAATTTTTCCTGGGGTAGTCCAAAAGACCCTGTAAATATGGGCAAACTTGTTAGGGCATGTGAAGCACTCTATAATGTTGCGAGTGCATATAAAATGCCATTTATTTCCGGTAAAGATAGTCTATATAACGAATTTGAGTCAGATGGAGAAAAACAATCTGTGCTTCCAACGATACTTATATCAGGAATTGGTTTTATAGATGATGCAAGAAAGGGTATTACACAGAGTATTAAGGTTCCTGGTGCCCCCATTTATATAATTGGCTGTACATATTCGGAACTCGGTAGTTCTCTTCTTTACCGCATACTTAAAATTCAGAATGGGGAGGAGCCATCCCTCCATCCCAAAGAGGCCATTGAACTCTACAGAAAACTGCACATAGCAATAAAAGAAGGTGTTATTCTCTCCTGTCATGACTGTTCAGAAGGTGGAATTGGTATTGCCATATCAGAGATGTGTTTCGGTACGGGTCTTGGTATGAAACTTTCCCTTGATAATATTCCAGTTTCAGGAGTAAAAGATCCTATCGCTATTCTTTTCTCCGAATCCAATTCAAGATTTATTGTAGAAATAAAAAGAGAAAAAAAGAAAGAATTTGAGGAGATTATGTCAGAGATGCCTTTTGGTAAAGTTGGAGAAGTAATATCTTCAAGAAATCTTGTCATTGAGAATTTAATCAATATACCTGTAGAAAGATTGGAAAATATCTGGAGAAGCAGAGGGCTGTAGGAGGAGATTTTATGAAGGTAAAGATTCCGTTTGGGAAAGAAATATTACATATCCAATTGCCACCATCAATTTCCGTATACACCTTAAATACTGTTGAATGCGACGATGAGGAGGTGACTCTTGCCCATGCACTTGAGAATCCAATCGACTCTCCTCCCTTTGAGGAGTTTATTCAAGATGATACCGTTATTATTGTGAATGATGCAACTCGTTCTACACCTACATCAAGAATCCTTAAAGCTATTTATCCTAAACTAAGAGGAAAAAGGATAAAATTTGTGGTTGCGTGCGGAGGTCATAAGCCACCCTCTGAAAGTGGACTTGAATTCATATTTGGAGGGTATCTTGCTGACCTGAGGGATCGAATACATATACATGATGCAAGAAGAAACCAATTTATAAGCCTTGGCAAGGATAGATATGGGAACCCATTAGAGATATCAAAAATCGTTTATGATGCTCCTCGTATTATAACCATATCATCTGTTGAACCTCACTATTTTGCAGGTTTTATGGGAGGAAGAAAATCTTTTCTTCCTGGAGTCGCCTCTTATACAACAATAGAATCCAATCATTCGCTTGCCCTAAATCCTCGCGCGACCACCCTAAATCTAAAAGACAATCCTGTTCATATTGGAATGGTTGATTTTACAAGAAAGGTTGGAGAGGAAAGAATTTTCACAATACAGGTTGTGACGGATAAAAATGGAAGGATTTACAGGGCAAAGGCTGGGAGTATAAAGGGCGCATTTGAGGAATGCCTCGCCTGTAGTATGGAGGTCTCATGCGTGAGACTGAATGAGGCTGTAGATATGGCAGTGAGTGTTGCCGGATATCCTACTGATATAAATTTCTATCAGGCACAGAAAACAATAGACAATGCAAAATTTGCAGTTAAAAACAGGGGAGTTATTCTATTTGTCTCAGGATGTAGAGAAGGAGTTGGAGATAGAGGATTTATTGATATATTTGAAAAGGCAGGTTCTCCTGAGAAGGCAATGGAACTTGTAAAGAATAACTTCAAACTTGGATATCAAAAGACCTATAAACTTGCGGAAATACTTATTGAAAAGGAGATATGGGGATATGCAGGAGTAGATTCATCCGTTCTTCGCTCCTGTTTTATAAAACCAGTTTATAACCTTGCTCAAACTGTTAAAGATGAAGCAAACAAGGGGAAGAAGATTGCCTTCTTCCCCCAGGGAAATTCCACAATACCCAATATAGATAAATTGTAAAAATCAAACCTGCCTGCCGGCAGGTATCAAAACCC
The DNA here is from genome assembly GCA_030627085.1 of Candidatus Stahliibacteriota bacterium. GTDB lineage: Bacteria > Hydrothermota > UBA3073 > UBA3073 > UBA3073 > UBA3073. The sequence continues at coordinate 3,799 of DAOUSS010000147.1, forward strand.
AGCCCCGCTTGGCGAAGCTGGGCGGGGTGCAAAATTAAGGCTCACTACGAAGTTCACAAAGTATTGGTTATCAGTCTTCGGTGAGCCTTCGGTGAGCCTTCGGCGAGCTCAGCCGAGCCGCTATCAGTAATCGGTGATCGGTAGTCGGTACCTATAATCTACAACCTGAAATCTAAAATCTTGGTGTCTTTTCAGAATGGAATGAAGTTTGTAGTTTTCTTTATTCTCTTTATGAATGCAGCAAGGAGTTTTGAAGCATTTACAAGATCTTCAGTTGACACCAATTCTACAGGTGTATGCATATACCTATTTGGAATTGAAACAAGCCCTGTTGCAACACCTTCTTTTGTAAGTTGTATTACATTTGCATCCGTTCCTGTCGCTTTCGGAATTCCTTCTATCTGATATGGTATTTTCTCTTTCTGTGCTGTTTCCACAAGTATATCAAAAACCTTTGAATTTATATTCGCGCCTCTTGCAATAACAGATCCTTTGCCAATTTTTATATCACCGAATTTTACTCTTTTACTTTCCGATTTCAATGCAGGATAATCCGAAGTAAAAGTTACATCTATCGCGATACCCACATCAGGTGAAACCCTGAATGCCGATGTCTTTGCGCCTCGCAGACCCACCTCTTCCTGTACAGTAGCAACCCCGTATACAGCCGCTTCGAGGTTGGATTTAGAAAGCAATCTGAGCGTTTCGGCAACTACAAATGCCCCACTTTTATCATCAAATGCCCTTCCGACTACCCTGTCGCCTTTCAGTTCC
>DAOUSS010000315.1 GCA_030627085.1 Candidatus Stahliibacteriota bacterium
AAGCCTTTGGAATTAAGGCGTAAGCCTTTGGAATTAAGGCGTCAGCCTTTTATATAAAACCCTTACGGGTGAATTCCAAATCCTTACGGATTAACTCCAATCTACCTGTCGGTAGACAGGCTTGCTGCACGGTTGTTTTTGCACAACCACTCCCGGTCGCGATTAATGTCGGGCGGTGTAATCCGTGGTCCGCAATCGTAAATCGTCAATAGTCATTAAGTCATTGGGTTATTGAGTTATTAGGTTATTAGGTCATTGGTCTGTATAGTCTTCTACTTACTTCCCACTACTCACCGATAACCGATAACGGATTACCGATCACCAATTACTGCTTACTGCCTACTGTTTACTATCTTACTATGTGGATTGACTTACATATACATACAACCTTTTCAGATGGGACACTGACCCCTGATGAGGTTATTACTGCAGCAAAGAAGTCTGGCTTACAAGCAATTGCATTTGCGGATCATGATAGTGTAGGCGCACTCTATAATTATACAGACCCACAGGAGCTTGAGATTATCCCCTGTACCGAACTATCTGCAAGGGAAAAGAACAAAAGTATCCACATACTCGGATATTTTATAGATTATAAAAATGCAGAACTTGGAAGATTTATTAAAAGCCAAAGAAAAGCAAGGGTTTCTCGTGGCAAGAGGATGGTAAAGAAGTTGAACACGCTCGGTATAGATATAAGCATGGATGAAGTGAGAAAGGAGGTAAAAGGCGAGGTCGTTGGAAGACCTCATATTGCACGAGTGCTTTTAGAAAAGGGTGTTATAAAGGATCTAAGAGAGGCTTTCTCACTTTATATTGGTAACGATAAACCCTGCTATGTTCCTAAACCAAATATAAAGGTAAAGGAAGTGGTAAGAATCATAAAAACTGCTGGCGGGATTCCTGTACTTGCGCACCCTATACTTCTGGAAGATGATGAATTTGTCTTAAAGCTCATAGATGATGGCATAGAGGGATTAGAAGTATGGTGCCCAGCACACGGAAAAGACGATATTGAGAGATATCTCAAAATAGCAAAAGAGAAAAATCTTATTGTAACGGGTGGTTCAGACTCACATGGCAACCTTGCTCCCTATCCAAAGATAGGCGACTTCAAGGTTGACTATGAAATCCTTGCAAAACTTAAATTAAAGTTATGGAACCATTAGGACAAATAGGAAAGTTATTAATATTATCGGGTATGGTTCTTTTAGGTATTGGTCTTTTCCTTTTTTTATTTGGAAGGGTTCCCTGGATTGGAAAATTACCTGGAGATATCTACATAAGGAAAGAGCACTTCACATTTTATTTCCCACTAACAACCTGCATTCTTATAAGTATAATCCTCTATGTTCTCTCCCTCATCTTCAGGAAGTAAATGTTAAAATAACGCCAAAGATCCGCCTCCCCTGATTTACCAGGACCGATAAATTCAATTTATTTTTGGCTGACAGTGCTTCTCTGTCGCAAGATACAAGGAATGATTTTTCTTGACTTTTTATTAAATTTATGTTATAATCCCAAACGAGAATGCCCAGAATTTGGCTGAGTGTGGCGGCGTAGCCAAGTGGTAAGGCAGTGGTCTGCAAAACCACTATACAGCGGTTCGAGTCCGCTCGCCGCCTCCAAAAAGTGCGGGACGACCCCGACCCACGCCTGCCTACTGTCAGGCAGGGAGGTCACAGAGTAAAAGTGATTAAGAGATTAAGTTAATTGAGTGATTAAGTTAAAGGGGTAGCCTATTCAAATTAACTTAATTAACTGAATTAATCTAATTCACTAATTTATCGTTCTCTGTGGTTAAATTTACCGCAACGCCTTATAAACC
>DAOUSS010000345.1 GCA_030627085.1 Candidatus Stahliibacteriota bacterium
CTACCTCGTACAACGGAAATACATTAGTCTCAACAGCAAGTCTGGCAAGTTTTATTGTATCGTCAGGTCGGCTTCTCCACCCGGTAGGACAGGGTGCAATTATATGTAAAAACTTTGTACCCTTACTTTCTTTTGCCTTTTCAACCTTTTTTATCAAGTCCTCTGGATAACCTATTGATGCAGTAGCAGCATAAGGTATGCGGTGTGCTGCCATAATTGCAACCATATTCTTTTTAGGTCTATCTTTTGGATGTCTTACAGGCGTTGTTGTCGTCCAGGCACCCTTGGGCGTTGCTGATGAGCGCTGGATACCTGTATTCATATATGCCTCGTTATCATAGCAGACATAGAGAATATCATCTCCTCTTTCAGCAGCCCCTGATAGTGCCTGTATTCCTATATCAAAGGTCCCTCCATCACCTGCCCACGCAAGAACTGTAGTCTCTCTATCTCCAAGCATTTCAAGCCCTGCCTTAATCCCCGCCGCAGCGGAAGCAGCTGTCTCAAAGGCGGTATGCCATATTGGAACATCATATGCAGAATAGGGAAAAGGACCATCTATTACCGTGCAACAACACGCTGGTATACTCATAACAGTTTTTCTTCCAAGTGCCTTCAATACAAACCTGATTGCAAGAGTTGCTCCGCATCCCTGACAGGCAAGATGTCCGGGCTGCATTATCTCTTCCTCTGGTATTGTAAGACGCATAAAACCCCCGGGTAAAATTTCAAAATCCTAATTTCTAATTTCCAACAAAATTCCAAAGTCCTAATGCCAAATTAAGATAGGCATTGGGTATTAGGTTATTGGGTAATTAGGTAATTAAGGAACACGCTTAGGAATATTTCAATGACCCAATGACTTAATAACTTAATAACCTATCTTCAGCATTTGACATTATTTTTTTAGTCCTATCCACACAAGGTCCTCTGGTGTATCGCTTTCTTCTGTCTTTTTCACTATTTCCTTTATTGTCTCTGGTGTTACATCCCTACCACCAAGACCCGCAATATATCCCCATATAGGTGGTCTGCGCGAACTGTTATAAAGTGCAGATTTTATCTCCTCAAAGAATATACCACTCTGCCCGAACGAGATATTCCTATCAATACAGGCTACTTTTTTCGCTCCACCAAGCATCTCCCTGACCTCATCTGTTGGGAACGGTCTGAACATCCTTA
>DAOUSS010000278.1 GCA_030627085.1 Candidatus Stahliibacteriota bacterium
CATAAATCGCAGCCAATCTGCCGTTAAGAAAAACATACGGGGTGCCCTTTTCTTTGCTTCGTTTCTTTTGGGCAAACAAAAGAAATGAAGATAATAAACACAACACAAGGATATAACTTGGCATAAGTACTTTTTGTGTCAGATGTTTTATAATCACCTTTATTTTTGATATTATACCAGGAGGTTACATGCTATATGCAATGGCACAACAACCGTCAACACCACAGGGAGGAGGATCGGCATTTATATCCCTTGTACCTATCATCCTCATATTTGTTATATTTTATCTTCTCCTCATACTGCCTCAGCAGAGAAAACAAAAGGAGCATCAGAAACTCTTGGGTTCTCTAAAAAGAGGGGATAAGGTTATAACCACGGGAGGGATTCACGGACAGATTACAAGGGTCAATGATAATACGGTTATGATTAAGGCATCTGAAAAGTGTGAAATTACTGTGGACAAATCAGCCGTATCAAGAATAAAAGGTTAAGATGAAGATCGTTTTTTTTGGCACAGGAGGATTCGCCACCTACTCGCTCGTATGCCTTACTTCTTGCCATAATGTTACACTTGTTATTACCTCTTGTGGCAAGATAGAATCTCCTGTGTCATCTCGTTGCAGAGAATTGGGGATTCCATTACTCGCTGTAGCCAATCCTAACGAGGATGATACGGCAGAAATTATAAGAAAACAATCACCAGATATTCTCGTTGTTATAGACTACGGTTATATTCTGAAAGATATAATACTTTCAATCCCTGGATCTGGTTCAATCAACCTTCATCCTTCTTTACTCCCCAAATACAGAGGAGCTTCCCCTATTCAAAGAACAATCATGAACGGGGAAAAAGAAACAGGGGTCACCACTTTCTTCCTATCAAGATACATGGATAGAGGGGACATAATAATGAAGCAACCAACGGTTGTAGGTAGGAATGAAAGTTACGGTGAATTAAAGACAAGATTAACAAGAATTGGCGCAGGGCTTCTTCTAAAAAGTATAGCACTCGTGGAGAAAGGTTTTAAAGGAATACCTCAAGAGGGAAATGCTACCTATGCCCCCAAAATAAAGAAAGAAGAGAGAAAAATAAATTGGAATGAGAACGCAGAAAAAATAAAAAACCTCATTCTGGCTTTATCTCCTACTCCGGGCGCATATACTACATTCAGAGGAAAGCGACTTATTATATTAAGGGGAAGAGCTCTTCCGGGAAGAGGAAAGAGACCCGGGGAAATCATCAACAATGATGGACTCCTCGTTTCGACTGCTGATGGAATACTTCAAATTCGTGAACTGAGACCAGAGGGCAGAGTTACAATGTCTGCATACTCATTTAAACTCGGGTATAAACCAAGACAGGATGAAATAATGGGAGGCTAAACGCCCAAAATCTCCATCAGAGAATCTGCATCTTTCTTATTTATAATACCCAACTCACTTTCTACATACACTGAGAGTCTTGTCAGCAACCTGTATGTATCCACTGCTATTCTGGATACACCCTTCAGTGCCTCTATCTCCTTCTTTATAGTTCCCTTATCTATCCTCCTTACAGGTCCAGCGAAGGAAGTCATTACACCATCCTTATCAATATTTTTTAGTGTATCCTGAGCAAGGAGAATAGCCAGCCTTTTATCCAGACCTGCTCTTTCCAGAATAGACACCTCGAGCCCAATAAGACCTGTGAGATGCGAAGAGGAGAATGACAACACCGCATGATACAGCAATTTGTCCTCTCTATTTATTAAAAAAGGGATACCCCCGATATCCTTCACTATGCGTATTCCTGTATCTGTATCACTTCCCTCTACTGAAAAATATACTCCTTTAAGTGAGACGGGACAAAGCGAGGTAAAGAGTTTAACAGGATGTATAGATAAATATCTACATCCCTCCACAGAAGAGAGTATATCAGACGAAAGGGCACCACTTGTATGAATAACAAGCGAACTATCTTTGAATCCTCCGAATCTTGCTATCTTCCGACATACATCTTCTATTACATCGTCTGGAACGGTGAGAAAAACGATATCAGCCAGACCTGTTACCTCATAGGGTTTTATAGAGAAGTTCTTACAAACAGAGAAAAGAGGAGAATCTTTCTTACCTCTTGATGAGAGGCCGATAATTCTATACCCTGCACTACACAATGCAACTCCGATAGATGTTCCCACTCTTCCTGTTCCCACTATGGCAACAGTCTCCTTCATATGTTTTTATTATAACACATATGTAGTTTCAAGTCAAGAAAATTTTTCGAACCACAGAGAACACAGAGAATTTTTGTTTAAAAAGAGCAAAACCTCCTTGCCCTGTTAGATGTTTACTATCTAACAGGGTGAATGTCCTC
>DAOUSS010000322.1 GCA_030627085.1 Candidatus Stahliibacteriota bacterium
CATAAATCGCAGCCAATCTGCCGTTAAGAAAAACATACGGGGTGCCCTTTTCTTTGCTTCGTTTCTTTTGGGCAAACAAAAGAAATGAAGACAATAAACACAAAACAAGGATGCAGTTTGAATAAGCACTTCTGGGATTTAAATATTACATATAATCACCTACTTCTTTTCTACTATAAATGCATCCGGGAAGAAGGCCTTGATTTTGTTTTTTATACCTTCTGTATATACCCTTTCCGGATACCTTCCTACCCTGACCTTGTAATAGGAATCCTCAATCTCTATAAAAATCTCCTCCGACAGCCTTTTCTGCGCTTCCAATTTACATCTGCTGGCATTTTCATAGTTCGAATATGCACCTATCTGAACAGAAAATCCCACAAAGGCCTCCTCGTTGGTCTCCACAGTTTCCGCAAGTTGTATCTGACCCTCTGGAACAGTAGATACCACCTCTATCTCCACGGTATCCGGCCTCCTCTGCACTACCTCCTCTTCAGGAGTCACCTTTATAATTGGTGTCGTTTCTCTGACAGAGCAGGAGAGCAGACATAATGATAATATAAGAAACAGCGCTATTATGCCACGCATATGACCCCCCGGGTTGAGAAATAAGTTAAATGGTTGATTAGTTGATTGGGTGTAATGTGTAATGTTTAATGTGAAATGTGTAAGGTCAATTGTAAATCGTTTACCCTGCTTGCCCTGTAGCGTTAGTGTACAGGGTGAAATGCGAACTTGTGAGCTATTTCATCAGGGTCAATCATAAAAAGCGTTACTGGATGTAAGTTTTCTCTATAAGCATCCTCACTATTCGTAAAAGATCTCCTTCTCCATAAAATTCAATTTCAATCTTCCCTTTTTTCTTGCCTTCCGTTATTCTTACAGGGTTGCCAATGCACTGGGAGAGTTTATCCTCCAAATCAGGATAGGAAGATATCCTCTGTTTTGCAATCTTCTCGGTCTCTCTTACAGAGAGTCCCAACTCCGCTATATGTTTTGCAACCTTTATTCGCTTCTTACCCGGTTTCAGGGATAGAAGTGCCCGGGCATGTCCTTCGCTCAGTTTGCCGCTCCATATAAAATTCTTAATTTCTTCTTCAAGAGTCAAAATTCTCAGGGTATTTGTAATCGTTGCTCTGTCTTTCCCCACCCTTTTAGCAATCTCCTGATGAGAGAGTCCGAAGCTTTTAATGAGCGTGGTATATGCTTCCGCCGCCTCGAGAGGATTCAGATTTTCCCTTTGCAGATTTTCTATGAGGGCAAGTTCGAGCATCTCTCTGTCCGATGCCTCTCTTATCACCGCGGGTATATACTTCATTTCGAGCTGTTTGGCCGCCAGAAGTCTCCGTTCGCCACATATGACCTCATAACCATCCTCTACAGTCCTCACAACGATTGGTTCAAGTACCCCATTTTCCTTTATAGAAGAGACAAGCTCGTTAAGAAATTCCATCTTCTTCCTCGGCTGATATGGATTATTTCCTATACGGCCAACCTCTATCTCTTCGAATCCTCTTTTCGCCTCAGGTAGAAGGGCATCAATGCCTTTACCTAATGCTTTTCTCGCCATAAATACTCCTCTATGATATTGAGTTATTAAGTAATTAGGTCACTTGGTCATTTGGTAATTGGGTCATTAGGTCATTATCCCGTGGTGTCAGCCTGCCTGCCGGTAGGCAGGGAGTTGCCTTACGGCGACCTTCGGTATACCC
>DAOUSS010000115.1 GCA_030627085.1 Candidatus Stahliibacteriota bacterium
AAAAGAAATTCGTGCAATTTGTTAACCTGCCCTGTTAGATATGGAGTTATCTAACAGGGTAAATGATATTCGTGTTTTATGCTTTCTATGCAATCAAGAAAATTCTCATTTAAATTTTACTATTCAAACCGTTCCATTTCCTCAACCCATCTACCATCCCTGTATCTCACAACCGAATATATACCACTTTCCAATGTGGGTGTAACGATCTCAATGTTATCATCTCCATCTATATCAAAGAATGTGGGGTTACCAGTGTACTTCTCAAGATAACCAGTAATTGTATAGACTCGTTCGTATATACCCTCTCTAATTTCGAATATAACTATCTCTTTGCCATCGCCCACGCACGCCTCCTCCATATAGCCGTTGCCATCAAGATCCCGTATAAAAAGGGAAGGTAACTCATTCAATAGAATATCTGTCTCTAACACCCATGATTTCTCTTTGGTAAGTTCATCAACTTTCCCTCCTATAAGCAGGGCGTCGGCTTTTTCTCTGAATGCGCCAACCCTTATTCTGAACCAATCTTCTCCGTTGACAATATAAGCAGGGTAGCCCGCCTCGACAAGTCTATCCACAAGTTGTTGTGCACCTTTCTTCCCTCTTGTCGAACTTACCTGTATCGTGAAGAGACGTGCAGTCGTATCTGCAGGTGTGGGGATATACTCTTCTTCCGGCTCCTGCCTTCTCACAAGAAATCCGGGAATAAAAATCCTTTCTCCTCTTATATCTACAGACCTTTCTACTATAAGGCTATCACTTCTTATAACGGCCATTCCCTTGTCGGTCAATGCATATATTCGAGAATCCAGCGGGCTGGTCTCTACCACATTGCAGGAAAGCTTTATTTCCTTTAATATAAGATCAGTTCCGGCGTCAAATATCAAAAGGCGGTCAGAAGAGGTAATTATGCCGTAAGAACCGTCCCTTGAAAGTTTCACAAAGAATGGCCTTACCGAGAGAGATATCCTTTTATCTATATTATATGTAGACCTATTCAAAACATACAATGCACTGGCAGAGAGAATATATATCTTGTTGCCTGCTGGTGTAGTTACCAGATTGATCGGTGTATCGTCTATTGGAATACTCTTTACGATGGAAAGTTGCTTTTCTGAGTATACTTCTATCCTGTTATTGAATGCGACATATATCCTTAGACCATACGGACTGATACAGAAGGTAATCGGATTGTCCATCTCCTTGATTCTCTTAGTTTTCTCCTTTTTGTCAATTATTACTACACTATGAGGAGTTAGAAGCCATATATTTTTATGACCATCTCTATATTCGATTATAAAATCTTTGAAAAGCCATTCGTCATCATACAGAATACCACCTTCATTTATAGAATATATGCCTGCATCCGTAAGGATAACACCTGATGTAGTAGGGTGAAGCTTCTTAATTATCTCTTTCCTGTTGTTTGCAATGTCGTATCTATAGAGGTATGAATTATGAATAAAAACCGAATCATTATAGAATAAAATATCCTTTGGATTGTCTACCTCGATGCTACCCATAAGGGAATAAGAGAAAAGGTCGTACATCCGTACTCCATGTGTATCTGTGACAAAACCTATAACACCATCAAGCTTTTCCTTCTTGTCAAAATATATTTTCCTCTCCTCGGATGGCTTATGACAGGAGGTAAGAAAAAGAAATGGAACAATATATATTAAAAATCTCCTCATATCATCTTGCTCCCATTGATGATGAGTTCAAATCTGCATCCGAGGAAGTCTGCAGATTTCCTCGATACCGTCATTCGGGAGAGGAATATCTCAAAGTATTCCATTACAGATGATATACTGGTATCGATTGAGATATCGAGGGATATTATCCTATCTTTTCTTTCTACCTTCAAGACGGAACTCTCTGTAGAGTAATTGACCCTATCATGTATATCGAACTTTATAAACTTTGGATTTCTTACTCTTGAACGATGGACATCTGCCTTATCCGCAAGAATAAGTGCAGCTGTAACATCGGATACAGGAAGCCCATCTTCCTCGTGGTGATTGCCAATGGCGGTGATAACCTCTGCTACATCATCGATATCCATACCCATTTGAGTAAGCACTATGTGGGCCATTATTGCTCCTATCTGAGCGTGAGATTCTCTGGATATAACATTTCCTATATCATGGAGGTAACCTGATATAGCAGCAAGTTCACAAAATTTCTCCTCTCTTCCCAGCTCTTTCAGTATCTGTCTCGCGTCTCTCGCAACTATATGGGAATGCCTCTTGCCGTGCTCGGTATAACCTATCACACCAAGGGTCTCGTTTGCCTTTTCTATATATGCCCTTATAATTTTATTCTTCTCCACATCGCCTAATACAATCATAGTCTCTCTCCTGTTTCTGCATTAAATATATGCAGTTTTTCTCTTTTGAAGTTGATATTTATCACATCACCCGAGTGGGGTGGAGACTCGTACATCCTCATAATAAGTGAAATATCACCCACAGAAAGATGCAAAAGTGCCTCATTGCCAAGTGCCTCTACTAACTCTACTCCCGCCTTGATATGTCCCTTACTATCAACTACTATATCCTCAGACCTTACTCCTACTATGACCTTTCCTTTTATATTCTCTATAGGGATTTTGATATCACCGTCCTTTGCCCTGAATATACCATCCTCTACAGCACCCTCTATGAAATTCATAGGTGGACTCCCTATGAATCCTGCAACAAAGTAATTGACGGGATGATCATAGAGTGTCTCAGCATCTCCTATCTGCTGTATTCTTCCTTTATTCAATATTACAATCTTATCTCCCATTGTCATAGCCTCTATCTGATCATGTGTTACATAAATTGTTGTGGCAGACAGTCTCTTATGAAGTTTTTTAAGTTCAGTCCTCATCTCGACACGCAATTTTGCATCAAGGTTTGAAAGAGGCTCGTCAAATAGAAAGACAAGAGGATTTCTCACTATTGCCCTTCCTACAGCAACTCTCTGCCTCTGTCCACCCGATAAAGCCCTCGGTCTCCTTGACAAAAGTTCCTCTATCTCAAGGATTTTTGTAGCGCCTAAAACTCGCTTCTTGATTTCCTCTCTGGGATACTTTCTCAGTTTTAGGGCAAATGCCATATTCTCATACACTGTCATATGTGGATACAGGGCATAATCCTGAAATACCATTGCAATATTTCGGTCCTTTGGTGGAATATGATTTACCTTCCTATCTCCTATATATATTTCACCTTCCGTAGGGGTCTCAAGTCCCGCTATCAACCTGAGTGTTGTTGATTTTCCACATCCAGAGGGACCAACAAACACACAAAACTCCTTATCTTCTATCTCGAGATTTATGTCCTCCACTCCTACAACGTTCTTCTCATATATTTTCTTCAAAGATACAAGTCTCACTTCTGCCATAATGCCTCCTGTAATTTTGCTATATAAATCACTTTTGTCTCGCCCTCGAGAGAGTTATTTGAGGTATCTATCATAAAATAGCCCCCACCCTGTGTGTTCACCCTTATAAGCGAGGAAACAAGCCCAAGAAGAGTAGAAATAACAGCAGATGCAAAGGCACCTGTTCCACAGGAAAGGGTCTCCCCTTCAACCCCTCTCTCATAAGTGCGGATACTCAGTTCAGTATTATTAAGAACCTGCACAAAATCTACATTTGTTCCGTCTGGTAAGAAAAATTTGTGATTCCGCACCTTTCTTCCCATCTCTACAACAGGTATAGTTTCTATGCTCTCATTAAAAATCACTGTATGTGGCACCCCTGTGTTTATATAATGACTGTTCAGGTATCTATCGTCTAAGACCAACTCCTGATTTAGGCGAACATCCCTTGGCGGTGGGAGAAATACTTTGATTTTCTCTTTCTGGATTTCTGCCTTTATTGTGCCGCAGGGAGTGGCAAATGTAACCGTATCCTTTTTAATACCGAGAACCTGGCAAACGCGGGCAGCTGATAAGATACCATTGATACAAAAAGGAGCTTCCGAACCATCTGAGTTGAAATACATCCACTTAAAGTCTGCATTTTCTGCACCTGTAAGAAGTATTACTCCATCTGCACCGATAGAAAATCTTCTTTTGCAGATAGACGGAATAATGGCTGGAAAATCATCCCTATTAACTTTTCCTTTTCTATTGTCTATTAATATGAAATCGTTTCCGCCACCCGTTACCTTGATAAAAGGCAATCCTTTAAGATGCATAGAATTGGTAAAACATTGATGTGGAGTGCATTATTTTTTTGACGCTGATTTACGCTGATTACACTGATATGTTAAAGTTAATGAGTTATTAGGTTATTAAGTTATTGAAGCAATATCCCTTGATGTAACACTTTATGTTGGAGCTTAAGCAAAACAGAGCAGCATATGTTTTAATTACCTAATGACTTAATAACTTAAGGGAATTATCCCGAATATGGCCCAAAATCTAAAAGATATTTCAAAATTGTTTCTTCGAGTTTGTCATTTCTTCTATAATTAAAACGGAATTCTAGTTCTTTCATATAAAGATATAATTTCTTTGGAGAAATACCGTGATATTTGGCTAATCGCTCTTTTGCATATGCCCAGAAGCTTTCAATCGAATTAATGTGACTCTTCCCATTGGCAAACGTATTCTCTTTATCAATCTTTATATGGTCATAGCCGTTGATGATTAGGCAATTATAGCTTTTAAACTTGTCGGTATAAACCCGAGCATCTTTACTCACTCGCTCTTTGATAATCTGTCTTAGGGTCTCACTACTTACATCCGGAACCACTTCTACAATTACTTTACCGTTTCGCTCTATCATGCCAAATACAGGTGTTTTCCCCTTTGCGCCTCTACCTCTTTTACCCTTACGCTTACCACCCACATAGGTTTCGTCTAATTCTACTTCACCAAATAGATTCTCTCGACTTTGGTTATGGTCCAGTATCGTTTGGCGAATCTTATCGTAAAGTGAAAGAACAGTTTTGTAGCTTGAATGGATCTCCCAACTCGTTGCCCGGGCAGAAAGCCCTAAGGTAAAAAACTTCACAGCTTGAATCAGTTTATGTGTCTTGAGCTTTGAATTAGCAAGATATGTATTGGTAAATACTGTAAATCGGGTACGGCATTTCTTACAACGGTATCGTAGATCTTTGTTCCTATAGTTTATTCTTCTTATATTTGAGTTAATGCATTTAGGACAGGTTATTCCGTTTGACCAACGTAGTCTTATAAGATACTTTAATGAATTTCTTTCATTACTTGTTATTTTGATAAGTGTTTTTATGTCCATAAGTGTCCCATTATACCATACTAAAATCAGAATGTCAAGAGAGTAAGTGCAAATCTATACTATATAATAAATTACACGTTACTCATGGGACACTTTCGGTATAATTCCCTAACTTAATAACCTATTTTCAGCATTTGACATTTGTCATTTGACATTTTATTGGATATTG
>DAOUSS010000306.1 GCA_030627085.1 Candidatus Stahliibacteriota bacterium
GTCATTTCTTGCCCAGTGGAATAAGACTTTATATTCCACAGGGTGAACATTTTGATATTTGATGTGTATTTAATATCTATAATCCTCTATCTTCGCACTTGCTATCTGGGATTTGAGCCATTCATCGAATATCTTGTCTCTCTCTTCTCTCCATAAATTTAACTGAAAATCTGCAAATCCCTTCTGAATCTGCTCTTTCCCTGGCTCTTCTCTTTTTATACACTTGATTATATAACAATATTTTTTCCCTATAACCGGCTCACTCAAATCATCGTCTCTCATTGCCCAGAGTGCTCCATAGAACGCGGGTTCTGTGGGCAAATTGTCTCCCGGCTCTGTAATCACAAAATTTTTGGCTATTCTATAGGTAATACCAAAACTTTTAAGTGCTCTGGCAAAATTCTTACCACTCTCAACATCGGTTTTTACTTCCAAGAGTCTCTCTTGTGCCATCTCCTTTCTTCTCTCATCCAGAAACCTCTCTTTTACTTCTTCCTTTATATCACTGTAAGCAGGCAGAACCTCAGGCAGTTTCCCCTCGTACATCAATACATATATCCCATCTCTTCTTGGTACAGGTTGGGATATCTTGCCTTTCTTTGCTCCCGCGATGAAGTTTGATATATCCATACCGTCAATCCTGCTGGATCTGGTGGTTTTTACCTCAAGATTCATACCCTCCGCTGCCTTTTCAAATCCATTTTCTTTTGTGAGTTCAATAAATGAAACCGCCTTTTCCATAACCATACTTCTGGTTTCATAGGATAGAGTAAGTCTCAGAAATATCTGTAAAATTTCAACAGAATTTCCTGTCTTACTCTTGCATTTCAAGATATATATTCCCTCATCAGTTTTTATAGGACCCCTCACCTCGCCCTTTGACATAGAAAATACTACATCCTCAAGCTCTTTTCCAATATCGCCTCTCTTTACAAAACCGAGATAGCCAAATTCTTTCTTGGTCTTTACATCGTCTGAAAACCGATAAGCAAGTGTGTCAAATGACACCCCGGCTTGTATTTGTGAAAGTATATCTTTTGCTTCTTCAACAAGCAACCTTTCATCTTCAGGGGAGGGCGAGAGGTCAAATTTAACAAATTTTACAAGGTGTGAAGGGGGTCTTTTAAAGTAGTCTTTCGCCTTTTCATAATATTCCTGTAATTCCTCTTCTGTGAACTTAACAGGTATGTTTTCTATATATACTTCCCCATACTCTGCTGTAAATACAGTATTTTCCTTCAGGTATTCATTTATGACAGCGGTGGGTTGAACTGTCGAAAGTAGATATGTAGAGAGTCTCTGTCTGGGTAGTGCATCTCTTATCAACGCCTCATACTGTCTGAAATAACCGATATTTTGGGGATTTTGCAATATCTCTGCATACCTCAAATAATCAAAATTTCCATTCGTATAGAACAGTGTGTCCTGGAGTATTTCTGAAGGTGGATTTGTCTTAATCACCTCTATTATCTCTTTGTCACTGGGAATCAGCTTCGCCGTCTGGTAGAAATCCCTCAGAATGGTAGCTTCCACAAGCGTATAAAACGCTGAGTCTCCTGCTTCATCCTCCATAAGTCCCATTTCCATATAACCTGCTACAAGGTTATTATAAGATGTACTGGAGATAGGCTTGCCATTTACCTCTCCTATAATCCCCTTTTGTCTTTTCGTAAGTACACGGGAACTGGCAAACCGCATACCCCACTGAAAAAAGATAAAGGCAACAAATATTCCCACAGCAAACCACAAAAACACGGTAATCTGTTTTCTCAATTTTTGTATCATAAGCCCTCCAGATTCAATGTTGAATACGGGTAAAAGTAAACAGGTGTATAAACATTAACAGCTTAGGCTATTATATCACAGAATAGGAAAAAAGTCAAGAAAAAAGCAAACAGGAAC
>DAOUSS010000170.1 GCA_030627085.1 Candidatus Stahliibacteriota bacterium
ATTCATCCCCAGACTCTTCATCTGTTCGAGTTCTTCTTTTACAGTCTCAGGATTCCACTTTCTCCACATCAACGGCCCTGTCTTTCTTGGCCAGTAGTTGGCGCCTATTAAATAGATAGGTTTGTCGTTCTTCTTAAAACAGGTTTTTTCTATCCGTTTCATCTATGCGAAGGATTTACTGAAATTAAAAGTGATTTCTCTAAATCTTTTGTCTTTAGGGGCTATCCTTTTAACCCTGTATAGGCCATACTGGCGATAAAATGTCTTTGGAATATACAGTATATTATGACCACGGGAGCAGCTAACATCATTGCCGAGGCCAACTCTGCACCAACCTGCTCGGCCTGACCCCCAACTGCAAACAGGGTTACCATCTGTGGCATTGTCATAATGGATTGCTTTCTAATGACGATTAATGGCCAGAGGACTTCATTCCATGTGTTCATGAAGGTGATTATGGCTACAGTCACTAAAGCGGGAATGGAGTTGGGCCAGACAATACGAAATAGTATTCCTAAATCTGAGCAACCATCTATTCGGGCTGCATCTATTATAGCCTGTGGAATAGCCTTAAAGTATTGTCTGAAGAGTAGAATGCCAAAGGCACTTATCATACCTGGAACGATAAGTGCCAGATATGTGTCTGTCCAGCCAAATTTGACCATCAGAACATAAAGCGGTATCACAGTTATCTGGAATGGAATCATCATCGTAAAGAGTATAACCATAAAGATTGGGTCTCTTCCTCTAAACTTTAATCTTGACAATGCATAACCAACTATCGAACTGAAGATGAGGACTGAGAAAGTTATTGAACTGGACACAAAAAGGCTGTTCAGGAAAGCTCGACCTATTGGTATCTTCTCCAGAACTGCCTTGTAATTGGAGATAGAGAAATTATGCGAGAAAGGAGAGAGACTGGATATCTCAATCTCTGGCCTGAGGGTTGCCGATGTCATCCAGACAAATGGATAGATAAAGGCCACTGCGACGAGCGATAATATTATGTAAAATATTGCCTTTTTCATGTATATATTTCCGTCTCAACCAACTTGCGCTGGATTATAACCACGATCATTATGATCAGGGCTACGGTAAACCCCAGGGTAGCGGCGTATCCCATATGATTAAAGTAGAAGGCCTGCTTATATATATATAGTACACAGGATAAGGTACTGTTCATTGGCCCACCACCTGTCATAACATAAGGTTCAATGAATAGAGAGAATCCACCGAGGGTGGATAGAATCACAACCATTACCATAGTTGGGTTTAGCATCGGAATAGTTACATGAAAGAACTTCTGGACCTCTGATGCACCGTCAAGATCCGCCACCTCATAGAGGGAGAGTGGTATACTTTGCAGGCCTGTTAAAAACAGGACGATATAGAGCCCAACATTCTTCCATGTCGCCATTATCGCAATCGATGGCATGGCTAATCTGGTACTGATAAGCCAGGGGGCCTTAGGCAGACCTATTCTGGATAGCAGTGTATTAAATAGGCCTGTCTCCTGTGAATAGAGCTGTTGCCAGAGTATGGTGACTACCACACCTGATACGACAACCGGCAGAAAAAACGCTGCCCTGAAAAATCCTCTTGCTGCTATTCTCTGGTTAAGAATGTTTGCAATGACCAGGGCGATGATTATCTGGAGGGGAATATGTATAGTGAGGAAAATAAGTGTGTTACCCAAAGATTTCCAGAAGAGTGCATCGTGGAGGAGTTGCCAAAAATTACCGAACCCAATAAATTTCATTGGCCCTATTATATTCCACTTATGGAAGACCAGAACGAGGGAAAACATAAGAGGGTAGCCAACAAATAGAAGAAAAAAAATGAAATAAGGCGATACCATCAGGTATCCTACTCTATTATTTTCATCCCGTCTACTCCTTCTCATATAATCCACCTATCTCTCTATTATTCGCTGACATCTCTCTGCGGCATTCCTTACCGCTTTTTCTGGAGTCTTTTTGTCATAAACACAGCAGTATTCAAATGCCTGCGCTATAACATCAAAAATTTCCTTCAATTGTGCAATATTATCAGTACCTCTTGTATATGGTATCTGTTTCGCAAATCTCAGCATCTTTGGATTCTCTTCAAAATATTTCTTGAAAGTTGAGTCAATATCTAAGTACTTTCTGAAGGGGATTTGATAACATATCTTCAGGAGTTGGAGGTCACACTCCTTTGAGACAAGGAACTTAACAAATTCCCATGCCTCTTCTGGATGTTTTGTGGTGTTGAATATTACAATATTTTTAGGATCACTGTACGTTAGAATTGGCTCTGGAGTATTGTCTGGAATAGGTAGAGGTGCGAAATCATACTCAAAATTCTCTGGTTTATGTTTTTCCAGAAAGCCTATATCCCACGGACCTACGAATTGAATAGCAACATTTTCCAAAAGAAATTGATTCCCCTGAAGGGTACCTTTCGGAAAATATCCTTTCTTGAAACCCTCTTGCAGAAATTGAAATACTTGAATCGCATACTCGTTATCAAAATCAACCTTGTCATCCTTAAACAAGGTTCTACCTCCAGATGCAGCAATATATAGAGAATAAAAATCAAAAAATCTATGCCACCATACAGGACTTACATTTATTATACCCATCCACTGGTCGATTATCCCGTCTCCATCTGTATCCCTTGTGAGCTTCTGGGCAGCCATCATAAATTCTGAATATGTTCTCGGTGGTTTAGATATACCTGCATTGCTAAAAAGCTTCACATTATACTCCATCATTATCGGATTACCCTTCCATGGCATTTGATAAATATGTCCATCTTTTGACCTGAAGGTTTCAAGAATATCTTCAGGTGTACGCGATAGAACTACATCCCAGAAGTCCTTAAAATTATCAAGGGACACAAGAGCATTTGCCTCAGCAAAACCTGCCACAATTCCAGGCCAGATATTAGAACATATATCAGGCGTTGTCTTTGCCGCAACTGCCGCAAGGAGCACTTCTTCGCTTGATTGGCTGGCTGGTAGTGGCTGCATATCTACCTGAATATCTGGATGTTCATGGTTCCATTCATCCACTATAACTTTTGCTAATTCTATCTCCTGAGGATTAGAAGAGGGCCAATAGGTAAGCCTTACAACGTCACCCTTTGCAAAAAGAATACTTCCTTGGAAGAACATCCCCACAGCTAAAAGAATGATGAGCCATTTAATAGATTTTAGCATATTTCCTCCTTCTATTTGTAAGTCATTCTTCTATGTATTTTCTATACTCCTGCCAGTTCAAAGAACCGAGATAGCGGGGCTGTTGCAACACCTATAACAGTGTCAGCTCCACCATAGTAGACAAACACGGTATCACCCTTAAGAACCACACCACCACTAAAGACAACATTGGGGACTATTCCTTCTTTTTCATAGTTCGTCACAGGTTCAAAAATCGGCTCGGGATGTCTGTAGATGATGTTAGTCGGGTCCTTTAAATCAATAAAAGCAAACCCAAGGCTATAAACGAGGGCGCTCGAAACCCCATGATAGATAAAAAGCCACCCCTTTTCTGTCTTGATGGGTGGTGCCCCTGCTCCTATCTTAAAATACTCCCATCCTTGTTTCGGACCCATAAGTGTATTATGGTCGTACCAGTGTACGAGATCGTCAGAGTAACAGATCCAGATATAGGGATTAACTCGATGATAGATTACATATTTCCCTGAGAATTTCTCAGGAAATATCACGCAGTCCTTATTTTCTAGCCCGCGTAGCGGATATATTCTCTCACTAAAATTCCATCTATGATTCAAAAAATCATCCACAGAGATGGAGGTCAGCCCAATCTGAGGCAATCTCGTGGAAATACGCAACTTGCCTTCTTCCATTCCAGGAACCCTTCCGTAAGCTACATATGTGATGTAGAGACGCTCTTCGATCTTCATTATTCGCGGGTCTTCACAACCAAGACAATCTTCTACGCTCTGCGGTGAGAACACGGGAGTCTTAAGTCTTTCGTCGACATGAAATCCATCCTTAGAGG
>DAOUSS010000334.1 GCA_030627085.1 Candidatus Stahliibacteriota bacterium
ATAAATATTATTTATATTATAAAATAATTTTGGATTCACCATATGTGTCCAATCAAAAGCAAGATAGTAGACATCATTGTTGAAGATGGTTCCATATCCCCTGTAATATTTTGCCTGAAGGGGAAGTTCCTGTTCCATCATACTTGAGTGGAGCTCACGACTTAAAAATCCTGATGCCTTCAATTTTTTATTGACACTAATGGGCCAGGTTATATTAAGAGAGATATTATAAAGGTCACGGGTATCCCTTGGGTGTGGAAGGGCATACGCTTCTTTCTTTGACCTACCCGATAGGAAAAAGTTCATTTTGGGAATCCCTCGAAAGGGACCACCAAGAGTGAATCGCACCTCACTACTCGGTATATCTGTATAGTCGTATATATTCTTCTTCCTCTTATCTGTGAGCCAGAGTGTGTCTACGGTCCCGTCTGGAAGTGTATGGTCAAGAAATTCCTTCTGAGTCTTCGGGTCATAAAGGTAGTTTCCGAAGTGCTTCTGTTGAGGAGGTCCGTAGATGTATTCCACAGAACCTGTGTAGTTACCTCCACCCTCCTTCATAATTACATTTACCACCCCGGACTGGGCATTGCCATATTCTGCATTAAAGCCACCAGTGAGAAGCTGAATCTGCTTTATCATGTCGATATTATATTGAGTATAGGATAGTCCCATATCCGCCCTTGCCTCTGAGATAGCTGCTGTTCTGACGCCATCCACATACCATACGACCTCATCCCAATCACCGCCACGAATATGAGACCTCGCCTCTCCTCTTCCACTACCCCTCAATCCTCCCTCAACGGGTGCAGGATCAAAAAAGACCCCAGTTTGAAGATTTATCGCCTCACTCAGGTCTGTCACCGGTACCTTTTTCATATCTCGTGTGTCTACCGTTTCCATACTTCCTGTTATATCCTTCTGTATGAGTGATCTTTCAGCAGTAACCGTGATACCCTCAGTCTCTATTACAGTCTCTTGCAGGTGAAAATCAACTCTTACGGTAAGATCTGCACTTACACTCACACCTTCCTTTATCATAGGCTCATAACCCATCATGGTTGACTTAACCTTATAGTCACCGGGTGGTACTCCAATTATGAAATAGTAACCATCTCCATCCGTTGCTGCTCCCAGTGGGGTTCCCTCCACGATGATATTTGCTCCTGGAAGTGGTTCACCTGTCCTGGCATCCACCACATATCCCACAATCTTGCCAGTAACACCGCCAAAAATTGGGACTGGGAAGAGAAATGGTATAGCAAATAACCATTTTATTAAGTTCCCTACCTTTTTGGCATTCATACTATCCCCTTCTTGAGGTTTCTTGGTTACTATATCACACGCCAATTTCTTCTACTTGTCAAGTTTTTAACAGTGCTGATAATGATTATAGCATTATACACTAAAAATCTAAGTTTGTCAAGTTTTTTTGAGAGCTCTAAAAGTGTCCTATAAAGAGATTAAGTGGACAAAAAAGAAAAATACTAAAAGGCTAAAAAGCATTCTCTCACGGGAGACACGAAGAACACAGAGGGAAA
>DAOUSS010000047.1 GCA_030627085.1 Candidatus Stahliibacteriota bacterium
AAAAGTAGGAATCTGGTAGCCGCAGACTTCAGTCTGCGAATAGAAGATGCTGTTCTGGATTCAATTTGCGCAACTTAAAAGTTGCGACTACCATGGGGAAATCACATTTCTGCACAGCCTGTTTAGCTTGCGGGCATACGTTACAATTTTACGAGCCTCACGCAACTTAAAAGTTGCGGCTACTGTCTCTAACTCCCAATGGCAAGGGGTGCTACTTTCTCAGAATCCACCACTCTATTGAAAGAAGAACAACAAGTAAAACAAGTGGAAACGGAGACCTCGAAGGAAATAGAGGATATTTTTCTCTATCTCCACCCATTGTTATTTCTATATCATCTGGATAATGGATCACCTTTCCACCGCTCTTTAAGGCAATTGTAGTTAACAAATCATTATCTGCATAAGGACTTGGATCTTCTGGTAGTGGTTCCTCTACATAAAACTCGCCACTTATAAAGTTCCCGTTCACTTTCGACCCGTATTGATATCTTCCTGGAGGTAAATAATCTATTATCACCTCGTATGCGGTTGGTGATTTTTTATAAAGATATTTTTTTTTCTTATACTGTATACTCTTATTCTGCCCATCTATCTTTTTTATTTCTACAAGGATATCCTCATCCATCATTTCTCTGGTCTCCGCCCTTATCCTTATGTTCTCTCCAGGCTTGTAGATTGCTTTGTCGGTTTCTATATGAATATCCTCTCCCCTCTTTGCTATCCATCTAATCAGACTTATCCAGAAATGAGGATCTCCCTTTTGTGAAAAATAGATGGGTGTCAGAATATCCGACGCAATACTATAGACCTCGCCCCCACCGTATGTCATACTTGCGAACACTGGCATATTACCCTGAGCTGTTTTTATATCAGGACAGACTGCAAGTATTTTTGCCCCTTTTTTGATTCCTATCACATCAAAAAATGCAAGAGAGGGTAATGACTCATTGAATATATCTAATTCTCCTCTGATAAATTCTATTCTTCCTTCCCTACCAGGTCTGCCTCCGAATATAAACGGAGAAAGGTGACCCTTGCCAATCACAAAACATCTTCCTCCGCCGTCAATATAATCCATTACAGAAGACGGTTTGAGGTCTTCTAAAAAAACTACATCAGGGTCTATCTCCTGGATATAATCTTCAATGTCAATATTGCTCTTTTTTGTACTCCCATCTACAAGCCATCTGTCCTTTGCAATCTGGATAATTGAATGAACCCTCGTGTTTTGGTCTTTCTCGAGAGCAAATCGTATAAATTTTAGATTGAAGGATGGATTACCTGATATATACAGCACCTTTATACGCCTATCCGTGACATTCATTGGAAAACTTATGTTATTTTCTTTCTCGTTTCTTATGAGAGTCAGTGTATATATATGAACTCCGCTGACTTTGGGAACAAAATGTAACCTGTACGACTTTCTCATTCTATCAGGTGGCAGGAGAATTGAACTCCTGGAGATTTCTTTTTCTCCTTCAAAGAATACAAGCCAGGCGGTCTTGTCTTCAACACCTTCTCCCTCTATTATTGCCTCTACTGATGCAGTATCTCCCTTATAGATATAGTAGTTCCTGTTGTAGCCTACTACTCTGAAGTTCTCTTCCCCTTTTCGTTCTATTGAAATGGTATATACGGGTCTTGAGTATTTTGCTGTTCTTGGATCTTTGCCTCTTGTATATATTCCGTCGGATAGTAATAAGACTGCCCCTATATGAGAAGGCAAACATTCAATCGCCCTTATTATGTCAGTAGCTCCACCTCCCCTTTTTCTATTATAGAGTGTTGTATCAAACCAGAAATACTGTTTCTTTACAGGGTAGGAATCAAGTTTACGAATCCACCAGGAGATAGTATCATTCTTTGGTTCCATACTTTTTGAAGAATCTATTAGAACAGCAAGTGTCTCATTGGAGCGGAATGTGAAGATTACTGGCTCAAGCAGAAGAAGTAACAGAATAAATAGAGATGTTATTCGCAGTACTTTTGCTATCCTACTATCTTTCTTGTAGAAGAGAAAGATCAGGAATACACCTGCACATAGAAGGGAAATGAATATGTATATATTTGGCTGGTAGAACATACAGAGATTGTAGATTTTAGATTGTAGATTGTAGATTGTAGATGTCATTTGTCATTGGGTTATTGGGTCATTGGGTCTGTGGTCTATTGTCTTTTTTCTCTACGCCTTACGCTCTACGCTTTACGCCTTACGCCTTACGATTACCGATATGTGGCTTCTCAATATCGTATCTCTACCTCCATCCCTACATTGTATTCGTCTTCTTCCGTTCTTTGACCCATCAGCGACAGGCCGCGAATGATACGGTAGCGGGTTTTAAAACTCCAGGATGGAGCAAATAAATCCTTCGTGTAACTCGCATACAAATCTGGAGAAATGTACTTCCCTGCTGTAATTCTCGCCATTTTTTCTTCCCCAAACATGCTTGTCTCAAACCAAAGGACATCCACACCCAGCATCTTCTCTATATCTGCCAATACCGTGCCTCTTATCAGAAGATTTACTAACCTATCTGGTACATTCACAATATCAAATTCACCCCAGGGAGCATTCAAGGAGAGCATAATTACTATACTTTCTAAAGGCAGTTCGGGTTCGGAATACATAGAAAATTGAAGCTCACTTACTCTGCCACCCAAGGTAACATAAATAGTGGTTGTATCTAACTGTGCTTCGCCTTCTCTCAATATAGTGTATATTACCTCACTTTTTGCCTTCAGGTTTACCAGAGGGTCAAATCCGGGAGTATTGTCGAATACAAAACTTCCTTCTACCACTTCAAAGGGCCTGTCAATATAATAGAAATATCCCTGTTTTACTTCCATAGTTCCCGTAAGAAATATCTCATTCCCTCTCTTTATTGACGAGACCTTACCACCCATCTCGAGGTCAACGATAGGATTCTCTGTCCCAGGTATCGGGCTGATTGGTGCAGGAAGCGAACTCCGTATCCATACCCGCTC
This sequence comes from Candidatus Stahliibacteriota bacterium, assembly GCA_030627085.1. Taxonomy (GTDB): domain Bacteria; phylum Hydrothermota; class UBA3073; order UBA3073; family UBA3073; genus UBA3073. Next base: position 2,986 of record DAOUSS010000047.1, read on the forward strand.
AGGCATATCCACTGTTAAATCAATGTCAAACTCCTGCTCAAGAAATCTGGATGGTCTCGAAGGAATAGAAATAACCGTCAATGCCTTGTCTATCTTTGCATTACCGTTTATTACCGGATGTGCAACAGTTCCTCTCAGCGCAATATCCATATCAACTACACCCTCACCCTCAGGCAGTTGAAACGGTATATTTTCTCCTTTGAAGTCAAGAAAGAGACCTAGTTGCTTCCAAGAAAACGGAGAAATAATCAAGTATCCATCTAATCCAAGCTTGCCCCCATCACTTTCTGCAGCAAAACTCTCGATCTCCATTTTCTCCTGTAAAAAGCGAATCCTTGAATTGAGGTCACTAAAGGACACACCGTACAAAGGAATACGGGTGCTTAGACCCTTTAAGTCAACATATCCTGTTATCCTGGGAGAGAGAGGCGAACCCAACATACTCAATTCTGCATTCGTCTTTCCGGCCTGCACAATTACATATTTCCTTAATGGTTTCCATATATCAGGAGGAAGATTTTCCAATGTTACACTGAGATTCATATCCTCTGATGGAAATGAAAATGGGAAGAGATTGATTGGTATATATCCCTTTATTTCTGAGCGTTCGCCCTTGATAATAATGCTTGCCTCATCAATAGTAAGCAGGTTTTGTGTATACCTTGCACTTATGTAGGCTGTGTCAATCTTTACGCCCGAATAGGTTAAATTTACAATCCTTTGCTCACACTGAACAGAGGGTGATTTGATATCGCCATTTACCTCCAACCATATACTTCCCTTTCCCTTTACATCTCGCCTAAGCGACGCCAAGGAGATATCCTCTCCTATGAGCGCAAGGTCCATATCCTGAGGATTATATCTTCCCTTACATTCAAAATAACCTTCATTGGCAGCCACTACACACCTATTCACAAAGACAGAAGGTGGTCTTACACTCAGTTGTATGGGTAGATTGTTTTTGAGGATTACATCACCCGTGGAGTATATAAGGGTATCAAGTGTAATATCCTCTTCATACATATCTCCGACGATCGAGAGAGATATATCTTCCCCTTCTCCATTTACATTGAACACAACCCTATCTGATAGAGAGACCTTTCCACTTATGTTATTAAATTCGGATCCGGGGACAACCAGATGGGCTACTGCAAAATCAATCTCTCCAAAAAAGGATTTATGCAATCTCTCAACATTGAGATTTGAGGAGATATACCTTGCTTGAAGGAGTTTGTACCGAAAATCCTCTATATAGAAAGAACCTGCAAGTATAGGGTGTTTAAATGTCCCGCTAATCTTTACCTCGCCGTTCAGGACACCTATAAAGGGCAAAAACGGGGATATATCAAACTTTTTTGTAGATACACTTATATCAATCTTCTCATCATCAAGCCTTCCTTGCAGTGAAAGCCTGTCGTTTAGAATTATATCTTCTACAAGCAATCCTTTGCCAAAGGAAACACAACCTTTTAAACTTTCAATTCTTTTCCCCAATACAGAACCTGAGAGGTCCAGTTCTATTTTACCTTCGTTTAGATCACCAGAAATCGATGTCTTGCCGGAGATAGAAGTTTCAAAATTACCCATTATCTTCTTGATATCTATATTTAAAATAGAGAGTCGCGATCTATAGGAGAATGGAAATAAATTTATCCTCATGACTCCATCCACCTTACCGCCACAGGTAATGAGGTCCTTGAATGTTGCATCAATAATATCCTCGCCCATGCTGAATTTTACATTCCCCTTATTTATTGTATAGTCCTTGTATGCCACATCTTTAACTATAAAATTGCCCTCTCCAGAGAGTTTCTCTTCTCTTGTTATATCAAGATTGCAGAAAAGATACCCAGAAATATCCTGTGTAATGAGATGAGCAAACTCTGCAAGGGCGATCTTGGAACTGCGTAGTCTTAAATTAAATTTACCTCTCCCAAATGATGTACTAATGAGAAATCGTGATTTTGGCGTATTGACCCACATCTCTTTCAGGGCAAATTTCCCTTTTGCGTATAGAAAAATGCCACTCGCTTCGGATATACAGACATTCATCCATTTCCCTCCATCTATATAGAGGTTTGTAGTCACTCCTTCTTTAACTCTTCTTGCAGTTCCATCAATTCTAAATAGACTTAATTCATTCGTATTGGGAATCCCCCTTATCATTAGATCTTTAATTTTGAACCTGTCGACGTCTACTGGAAAAACAAATGCGGTTCTATCTGCTCTCCTATTAGAAATCTCGCCGGAAGCCGGAAGCACAGTATTAATAATCACTTTTTCCGCCTCTATATACTTAATCCTGCGCAAGAGGAGAGAAAGCGGAGAGTAACGAAGCACTATGGTGTCCGCAGTCGCAATTCGCCCGATATTCAGGTCATATACCCTAATACAAAATAATAGGTTTCCCTTCATATCGCCTATATCGACAAATCCATTTGTAGTTTTAAAAACAAGGTTTTCTACCTTATTCATTACGAGTTCTGTACGAGCAAGAAAGACCACCGCCAGAAAGAAAGAAACAATTATACCTATAATAATCCACTTCCTCATAAAAAGCAAAATAGTTAAAACATATATCCTATTGTAAAGTAAAAATTTCCCCCACTTGGTCCATTCAATCTGTGGGCATAATCCAGTTTTATTGGTCCTATCGGGCTTCTATATCCTATACCTACACCACTAGATGTTCCTGTGTTTTCTGTTATACTGACACTCTGAAAGTCCTTCCAGAGTCCTCCAGTGTCAAAAAAGTATACGAGGTCAAATCTCTCAAATACAGGCAATCTGAACTCACAATTTATGACAATCATCAGATTTGCGTTTTTCCTTCCATTAACTACAGGCCCTATGGACTCTTCATAAAATCCCCTTACAGAGCCCATACCTCCAATTGCAAACTTGTCCTGAAACGGCATATTCCTGTCGTTCCATATGCACCCTGCCTTTACTCTTGTGGCTATCACTCCAGGAAAAACTTTTCCGTAGAGGATATGTTCGATTAGAATCTTGTGATAATCTACATCGCCACCAAGCATTCCACCTGCATACTGATGAGTTGCCAGAAAAACCACTCCTTTACTTGGGTAAAATATATCATTTTTCCTGTCGTATGAAAATGACAAGGATACAGAGCTTACCCATCTTCCAGTTGTGTCATTGTCTCTTGTTATGACATCCTCGTACTGGTACCTTAAAACTCCTTGAGCATAGCGGCTCCAATATTTTCCTACATTTACATTGGAGCCTATTACATCTACCCCTTCGCCATCTCTTTTTTCTCTCTGGATAAATAGATTTAATCCCCCTTTGAATGTAGTTCCAAGAAAATACGGCTCTTCATACGCCAATTCAATCCTTCCCTTTCTGTATCCAGAAAAGTTAGTCTCGTAACGAGGACTTATGCCTATTTTCTGTGCATTACCCCAAAGATTATTATGCCTCCATGTCGTTTTCAGGGATAATCGGTTTGGATTTTTGTCTGAGTAGACATAACCCGTGCTAAAGGTTATAGTTTTTGATGGTCTCTCCTTAACATAAAAGATAATATCAGCTGTGTCTCCATCCACAGGTTCTATGATATCGTATTTGACCGATTCAAACAATCCTGTTGAGTATATCCCTATCTGGGATTCGTTTACTCTCTCCGGATTACACGGGTTACCTGGCTTCACCTTAATCTCCCGTTCTATTATTTTTTTACGCACTTTTCGAGTTCCTGTTATGCTGATTGCACCAATGTAGACCCGACTGCCCTCAACTATATCAAATCTCAATATATAATGGTTTTTCCTCTCTTGCAATGTATCACTTACTATCTGTGTTCTTATGTACCCCTTCCTTGAATACACCTTAAGGATACTGTATTTTGTGGTAAATATCTCATTCTGAATAAGAAAGCCTCCTGCCTTTATAGGTGATAAAGACAGGAGTTTTTCATCACTGAAGTAAGTATTACCGTTGAAGATAACTGTGTCTATAACCGCCCTCTCTCCCTCCTGGATATGTACTATATTGTTTACTTCATTTCCTTCAAGTCTTCTCTCCCATTTAAGAGCAACATCAAGAAATCCCTGTGACTTATAGAAATTCTCTATGCGACTCTTACCTGCTTTGACAGAAAACTCGTCAAATTGCGTGCCTCTTTGTAATCTTGCAAACGAGCGCAGGATATCGTCAGAAAAGGTCTCATTGCCTTCAAATTCTACCTTCCCGATTTTTAAAATCTCTTCTTCCGCAATAGACGATAGGGGGATAAAGGAAAGGCAGAACAGAAGCAGTATGAATAAGCGTCTACACATTTCTTCTAATTGCCTTATGAGGGCTACTTTTCTCCTTTTTTATTATACCATACAAAAGGAAAAATGTCAAGTGAAAAGTTTAACACTGGCTGAATACCCCACATAGTATTCCTGCCTGACACCTACCCCGCCAACACCTACCCCGCCATCGGCTGGGTAAACTCCGCTGAAATCCCGCCCTGATGGAGCCACTGTAAAAGTATGACTTACCTCACCCCGGCACTGGAAAAGGGAAAGATCTATTGGGAGGATAAGAGGGAGAATATGTTAATGTGGCGCAAAATAATAGGGGGCGCCAAACTCAACGCCCCCTATTTGACTGATTTCTGTCGTGGTTCTATTTCATCAACACGAGTTTCTTTGTCGCCTTATAGGTATCTGTTACAAGCCTCACGAAGTAAATTCCAGAGGGGAGATTCTTGCCGTCTAGTCTCGTGGCATGATAACCTGCTTCAAGTCTATCATCCACGAGTGTCTTAATCTCCCTGCCCGACACATCGTAAACCTTGAGAGATACCTTCTCTTCTCTCGGAATACCAAACCTGATAAACATATCATTCCTTGCTGGATTTGGGCAAAGGGATAAGAAATGAACTACAGGAATGTTGCTATACGCAGTCTGTGCTCCACCACTTGTTTTCGTGATGTAATACCCATTGGAGACAAATATGAAGTCCCGCACCCATCCAGGCTCTATACCAACAACCTCGAACTCAAGTTTTATGGTATCACCGGGGAGCAATTCAGTATAGTTCTCATCCTTGACAAGTAGTTTTTGCTTGACAGAACCAATGTCAGAATGAGTGGCAGATACAAGTGGACAGGTGTTTTTATGATAGGAAGCATTTCTTATCCTACCAAGTCCAGCATACTCGAGCCTGTGGTAACTATGCCAGATAAGTCGAATCTTGAGGCTATCATTGAATGAATGGTTGATAACTACAGGAGATATTGAGGTGTGCTCTCTGGGATAAATACTCTGGATAGTCTGCCAGCCTGTCTCAGAGTCGTATGTTGCAACGTCTATGGATCCTGACTTCGGAGACGCCATTGGAAGAAATACATAGCTTCCACTTTTAATCTCACCAAAGTTCATCGTGAGAGTATCACCCTCATATCCTTCAAAGTATCCTTCATCCGGGTTTGTCATAAGTTCTGTCCAATTTTCTCCAGTCTGGTCTACACAGTAAAGAGGCGCAAGCGCATCCCTGTAAGGCAGAATAATATCATCACCAAGGACTTCAATATCTATATCTGCAGCATGGTCAATAGCGATGAGTTTTACCATGTCAATGAATGAGTGCTCATTTTCAAACTCTTTCAGTTTAAGACGATATATTCCATTCTCCTCTATAAGTGGTTGTCTCAACTTATAAAAATCGGGTACACTTTCGCCATCACCCGATCCAGCAAGGATATTATTATCCTCTGAAAATTCTGTGCCATTCCAGGTATAGGCATAAGGACAGCCTCCAGGTCGTGTAAGAGTAATTACATTAGAACTTTTTTCAAAAAGGGAGCCACCAGGAGTTTTACGGTAGAATACATCGACTCGATATTGCCGAGAGTCACCAGGATTAAAAGGAAGAGGATCAGTATAACTAGTTCCAGT
>DAOUSS010000191.1 GCA_030627085.1 Candidatus Stahliibacteriota bacterium
CATCTAACGGGGCAGGGAGGGGAGGGAAAAGAATCTTTTGTAATTCCTTAATACTGAACATTCTCTGTGTTCTCTGTGGTTAAATTTTTGACAATACTTTGTGTTATAAAAGGGGGAGAGATGCTGAGGAAGTTTCTGTGTGCTGCTGTTTTTGTCTTTTGTGTTGCCCAGAGCGGAAAATGTGAGGAGATAGACACATTAAAAATATACTGGATGGAAGAGATTGTGGTGACTGCTACAAGGACAGAAAAAGCAGTTAAAGACATCTCTGCTACTGTAAGTGTAATATCTCGAGAAGATATTGAGACCTCCAATGCCACTTCCTGTCCCGATATATTGAGTACCCTGCCAGGTCTTTTTGTTCAAAAAACAGGGTCCTTCGGGAGAGCTGATGTTGATATCAGAGGCATTGGTGATGGAGCAAGAAGAATAATGGTACTTGTTGATGGACGACCTGTAAAGATGGGTCTCTTTGGATGCACAATCACCCACTCCCTTCCTCTTGATAATGTAGAACGGATAGAGGTAGTGAGGGGACCTCTATCTGTATTATATGGTTCTGATGCACTGGGTGGTGTAATAAACATCATCACCAGGCAAGTGAAGAGGGGATTTGAAACTGATCTTACTACCTCTTATGGAACCTACAATACTCAACAATATAGATTTCGGCACGGTGGTAACTTGGGCAAATTTAATTACTATCTTACCGTAGATAAGAGAGAAAGCAATGGCCATCTACCCAATTCTATGTACGATGGTAAAGACTTTACTACTCATATAGGTTATGCCTTCACGGACAATCTGGAGGCTACCCTTACTACTAAATACTTTGAGGGTTACAAAGAAGAACCTCTGCGTGCTACTGACCCGGATACGCTGGTCCCGGAAACCTGGAATAATTATGAGCGTGGCGCAGTGGATTTGACTCTTAATGGCAAATGGAAAAGCTGGAATGGCTTTGGCAAGGTTTATCACAATTTCGGTGAACACAATTTCAGTGATGGCTGGCGTTCCAAAGATTTTACCCATGGCGCAGTGTTTAATGCTTCAGGAAGATTCTTCACGGGTAATGAACTAACCCTTGGTATAGAATTCAGACAGCAGGGCGGAGAAAGACTTTCAATACCAGAAGGTAAATGGGAGAAGATTGAATATGCCTTCTTTTTCCACGATGAGCAGAATCTCTTTGAAAGACTGACGGTTGCTTTTGGTGGAAGATACAACAAGGATGAAATTGCTGGTGGTGAATTTTGTCCGCAGATTGGAGCGGTGCTTAATTTACGAAAAGGCACAATCTTCAGGGGCTCTGTAAATAAGGGATTTCGTTCTCCTCAATTAAATGAGTTGTATCTATTTCCACCATCAGATTCTACGCTTGAGTCAGAAAGAGTTTGGAACTATGAAGCAGGAGTTAATCAGGAACTCGTAAAAGGTATAAACATTGACCTTGTTGGTTACATAATAAGGGGTGAAAATCTCATTCAAATAGAAGAAAATCCACAACCTCCACCAAAGTATAAGCTTCAAAATACTGGTAAGTTTGAATTCAAAGGAGCAGAAGCAAGTATCAGGACTCAGATTACCCAAGATCTTGAGGGAAGAGTTTATTACACATATCTTGACTCCGGCGAAAAAACCAAAGGTCGGCCAGGCAATAAACTTGACCTGTACCTTAAGTATGCAAGGAATAAAATCGCACTTTCTCTTAATGGGCAATATGTGACTAATTATTACACCGATGACAACAAAAAAGAGCCTATAGAGGATTATTTCATAGCCAACACCAAAACAAGTTATGCAATTCTTGACGGTCTTCAGGCATTTCTTGCCGTTGATAATATACTGAACAGAAAATATGAGATATACGCAGATATCCCTGGTGGAGGAGCAGGTCTATATTCCATGCCCAAAAGAACCTTCACTGCTGGACTGAATTACAAATTCTAACTGATAGAAAATGAGAACTTCATTCAGATTTAAAAAAACTGTCTTGCCTTTTATTAGTATTGTACTTTTACTACAATCTTTAAATTTTCTTGGCTGCAGGGAAATATCCACGCATAAGATAAAGGTTGTTACTACAACTACGTTGATTGGAACTCTGGTAAAGGCAATAGGAAAAGACAAAATTGATGTGGTCACCATGGTTCCAGGAGGAATGTGCCCGGGACACTTTGATGTAAAACCAGATGATATTGCAAAACTGTCCACAGCAAAAGTCCTGATAAATCACGGTTGGGAAGTATGGGTTTCTGACCTTTTGAATTCTATTGAAAACGAGAAACTGGTAACAAAAACTCTAAAGATAAAAGGAAACTGGATGATTCCCAATATGCAGATAATAGCAGGAGAGGAAATCACTAAAACCCTCTGTGAAATTGACCCTCAGAACAGCCCCTTCTATAAGAAGAATCTGAATCACTACAAAAAAGAAGTCAATTCAGTTGCCGTTGAGGTCAAGAACACCGATTTTCAGGGAGAAAAGGTGGTTTGTTCTGAGTATCAGGCAGAGTTTCTTAAATGGCTTGGATTTGAGGTTGTTGCCACTTATGAAAGCTCCAAAGACCCGACTATTAAAAACCTTGCAGAAATAATGTCCACAGCAAAGAGGGAAAATGTGCATATTGTAATTGACAATTTGCAGAGTGGGTCAAAAGTAGGAGAGCAGATTGCTGAAGAGATCGGTGCGAAGTATATAGTATTAACCAATTTCCCTCTCAGTGATTCATATAATGAGTCATTGAAGGAGAATATACATAAACTTGCCTGTGCGGTAGAATGACAAAACTTGTAGAAATAGAGAATGTTACGGTTTCTTACAGGGAAGATATAGCCCTGAAAAATGTGAGCCTGGGTATAGAGGAGGGAACTTTTCTGGCAGTGATAGGACCTAACGGTGCTGGAAAGACAACGCTTCTTACTGTAATTAACGGGTTAGGAAGAATTCTTTCTGGTTCTGTTCGGGTTTTTGGGATATCACTCACGCTTCGAAATATTGGTCGGATTCGGAAGGATATTGGATACATTCCTCAGAATTCAAATATTGATCCGAGGGCTCCTATTTCGGTACGCGAGGTAGTAAGTATTGGAAGAACCGGCAAAATTGGGCTGTTTCGGCGCCAGAGTTACAAAGATAAGAAGATAGTTGAGGGGGCAATGGGGCTTGTTAGTATAGACGATCTGGCTGATAGGCCTATTGGTCATCTTTCTGGCGGCGAACAGCAGAAGGTTGCCATCGCAAGAGCACTTGCACAACAACCCAGAATATTGCTTCTTGACGAGCCCACAGCCAATTTAGACATTAAATCACAAAAAGAGCTGACTGACTTAATAGACAGAATTTATAAAGAAAATAAATTAACTATGGTATTTGTAACCCATATATTGAGTCATATTCCAACATCCTGTAAGGAGGCAGTCTTGATGAAGAAAGGAAAAATTGTCTGGACCGGAAAAATTGGAAGTGCCTTACAGGAAAGCACACTATCTGACCTTTACGATTATCCAATTGAGATTGTAGATAGGTAATTGGGATAATTGGCCATCAAGCTATCGGGCTATCAGGCTATCGAGTTATTGAGTTATTAGGTAATTTTTCCTTTTTCCTTTTTCCTTATCCCCTGTATCTTTGGATTATGTTTGAAATATTTCAATACGAATTCATACAGCGAGCAATTCTTGCTTCTATTTTTGGTGGTATTAGTTGTGG
>DAOUSS010000243.1 GCA_030627085.1 Candidatus Stahliibacteriota bacterium
AATAAATAGGTGTCTGTCCCTATTTTAGGATCTTACGTACCTATTTTACGTAAGAATAATTTATTATATTTTGTCAAGAATATAGATTTGACCCTTTGAATTCTTATCCACAGTTAATGTTTATTGACAGCGCTTGGAATAAGAGGCGCAAACAGTATCGATAAAAGGAAGGGATCCAAGAAAGGGTTCTGAATGATGGCAGTATATTTAAAATTTATAAAAGATATTTTAAAAAATCATGTGTTAAGGAAATGTTTGAGAGGTATAATTTTATAATTAAATCATATTATACTGGAGATGCTTTTATTGCGGCAATAGTAGAAAGTTACTGATAAATAGAATCTAATAACACAGTATTACCAGTTCCGCTGTTGCTCCGAAGATAAATTTGAAAAGGATAAAAATTATATTATTGAACAATTAAGTCCTTTGGCTTTTTGCTGAAGAGCTTTTTTAATTGAAAAAGAAGGATTTTTAATAAAAATGAAGTATAATAAATATAGAAAGTGTTAAAAGAATTAAAAGTTGAAGTAGTTCGGTTAGGCGAAATGCTGGAAATCATCTTTGTAACAAAAGAGAGGTGGAAATATGAAAATAGGATTGATGGGTGCGTGGAACACTGATTCGGGCGCAGCAATGCATGCCGAATTAATAGGTAGAAGTTTTGTTGAAAAGGGCTACGAAATTGCTGTGTTCACTTTTTTTAAACATAGTTTCCATGGAACTGCTATTCTGGGTAAAGATGAGGATTATGTAACAAGATGCTTTACTGTTGCATCTGATAAAAAACCAGAACTGCTTACAACACCATTTCTTATAAATGATTACAAATTTTTTGTAGTGGAAGACCTGGGCATGCTCCCCCAAGACCATTTGGGTAAAATCTTTAACTGGATAAAAAAGAAAGCAAAAACCATAAATGTAATACACGACGGTAACCTGAAAGAAGACCCTTCCTTTTATCAATTCGACTGGGATGCTATAGTATGCTTTGATAAGCGGTATTATAATTTTTTGAAACTTGCCTATCCAGAGAAAATTATACACATAATTCCATATCCGTGTTTGCCCTGGCGTCCAGGTGATAGGGAGAAGAGTCGTAAAAAGCTGGGCTTACCCCTTGATAAAAAAATTATCCTGCTGTTTGGTCCTTCCTCGCAATACGGAGTAGATAAGTACCATATTATAAAGGAACTTGGGGTTGATTACCCTATTCTCGTACTTGTGGTTACAAAACATTCAGGGTCATTGGCAAGATGGCACGAAATAGCCCATAGCAAATTTTATGACAGGAACAATAAACCAATCGAAGTTCGAGAGGAAGCTCCACAGATTGATAGGCTTTATGAGTATCTTTATGCAGCTGATCTGTTATTGTATAATAAACCGGATAATCCCGGAATTATAACCGTAGCAAGTACTGCTTTCCAGTGTCTTGGTTCAGGTTGCCCGTTTGTTGCATTGAAATCTACATTTGTTGAGAATCTTAGGAACGTAGTTTACCAATACGAAAATGATGACGAACTAAAATCATGCTTTCTTAGTGTTTTTGAAAGAGATACACGATATGAAGAGATCATACATAAAGCAAGAGAGTTTGTTGAGGAGAACTCGGCAAAAAATATTGCAAGAAAATTTATTGGACTGTTTAAATTATTAAATCGGGAGGTAAAAATATGAAACTCAAACGATACGAAGGCAATCCAATAATTACTCCTATACCTGAGCACAAATGGGAGTCAAAGGTTGTTTTTAATTGTGCTGCAATTTATCTGGACGGTAAAGTCCATATTGTTTACAGGGCAAGAGACAAAGAATATATTTCACGCTTGGGATATGCTGTAAGTAGAGACGGATTCCACGTTGATGAACGACTGTCTGAACCAATCTATTTGCCACAGGGCGAGATTGAAAAATATGGTTGTGAGGACCCAAGAATCTCAAAAGTGGGCGAGAGACTTTATATGTCCTATACTGCGTATGGCGAAACACCAGGGATGGCGACAAAGGTCCGTCAAAGTATTCAGATAGCGATTACCTCTATAAGTGTTGAAGATTTCCTGAATCGTCAATGGAACTGGACAAAACCACACTATCCTTTCCCTGGTGTAGATAACAAAGGTGCAGTTATCTTTCCAGAAAAGATTCAGAGCAAATATGTGATGTACCACCGCATACCACCCCATATCTGGGTGGCGTATTCTGAAGATTTACTCAACTGGCATGATTCTAATATTGTTATAACACCCCAATATGAATGGGAATATTACAAAATCGGTACAGGCGGCCCTCCTATAAAGACAGACTATGGCTGGCTTGTAATTTACCACACTGTAGATATAAATATGGTTTATCGACTTAGTTACGTTATAACAGCACTTGATGACCCGACAAAGATAATATACAAATCTGAGCCGATAATCGAACCCAAAAAAGAATTCGAAACTCAAGGTGATGTAGCAAATGTAGTATTCACCTGTGGTGCAGTCTTGATTGACGATACAGTTTTTGTGTACTACGGAGGTGCTGATACCGTAATATGCGTGGCAACAGCAAAACTCGAAGAATTCCTTGTTCCTCTAAAACTCTGGCGGTGCTCATAGTTATGTCTCACTTATTACGCATCCAAGGGAAAAATTAATAAAAATACTAATAAATAGGGACAGACACCTATTTTCATTGACATCACCTCTGCGAAGACCTATAATCTATATATACCAAGAATAGCACGAGTCGTTGCAGCGGGCTACCCGCACCATATCACCCAAGGAGGGAATTATCGACAAGAGATATTTGC
>DAOUSS010000178.1 GCA_030627085.1 Candidatus Stahliibacteriota bacterium
ATAAATATCATCTCCGTTGCTCAATAGTATAAAATCGACGTTTAAATCCTTAGCATATTCTAGTGCTTGTTGTTTTCCTAACGTTGGATCTTTTGAAAATCGCTTTGCCTCTAGAATTGCTATGGGACGACCCCGTCTATCTTCAAGTAAATAGTCTATTCGGCCACTTTTTACTGTCTCTTCTGTAACAACTTGATTTTTATCCTCAATATCCCAACCAGCCTCACGAAGCTTTCTATCAATAATCATTCGAGTATCACTCTCCCGCAGTATCCTTTTTGGCTGAGTTTTAACTTCTTCTTTTTGTGGTTGATAATCTTCCATCATGTGTTTATATCAACTTTTTCTCCTTAAAACTCACAAATCCATCTTTAGCAACGATAATATGGTCAACTACTTCTATTCCTAAAATTTTGCCAGATTCTACTAATCTTTTAGTAATTTCCAAATCATCCTCTGATGGTTCAGAATCGCCAGAAGGATGGTTATGAGCTAAAATAATTTGCGCTGCTAAATTCCTGACCGCGGGCTCAAAGACTTCCCGTGGGTGGACTAAATTGGCGTTCAGCGAGCCAACCGAGATGATTTCCCTTTTGATTTCTTGATTTCGGGCATCAAGATAAAAAACCACAAAATGCTCTTTCTTATGGTCCTTTAAATCCTTGAGTTCCCGCCAAACATCTTCGGGTGTAAGGTAAATTTGCGACTTTTTATCTTTAAGAAACCTCTTGCCCAATTCGAAACAAGCGACAATCTGACAGGCTTTTACTTGCCCCAAGCCAAACGTACGTCTTAGACTATCGTAGCTAACATTTGGTAGGTTATCCTTGCCGAATTTCATCAAAATCCTTTTTGCCAACTCAACGACATTAAGTCCCTTCTTGCCTGAGCCTAATAATATTGCCAAAAGTTCAGAATCCGTGAGCTTATCTGGACCGTATTTGACAAGTTTCTCTCGCGGTCTTTCTATTTTAGGCATCTCCTTAATTTTCTTTTTGGCTTGGATACTCATTGTTTCTCCTTTTCCCATTAATTCCTTGTTAACCTTTACCTCATTAACTAGTCTCGCACCTGCTTATTTAACAGAAACCTTTCTGAATCGCCAAGAACCGTTACATTTGAATGAAGGAAAAAGAATCAGCTATAAAAAGATCTTTGCCCCTTGGCAAAGGGAATAATTGATTATGATGTTTCTATTATACCATAATAATCATAGGGTGTCAAGTTTTTATCCCCTATCTACCTGTCGGTAGACAGGCAAGCTTACAATACCAAATAGTCAAATAAGGTCGATATTCCCTGTCTGATAGTTAGAGTTTTATATTAGTTTTTGTTTATCCACCCATATTTATGGGCTCGCCCGTATTTTATTTGGGGTCGCCCGTATTTACTAATGTCATTGGTGTCAGTTCTCTTCAAGTCCTTATATTTGATAGCGTTACGCCGAGTTTTTTAACATAAAAAGCCCGCTCATAACCCATTTAATTTCAAATACTCTCACAGAATCGACCCCATTTACAGAGAACTCTCTCCCACGAAAGACACGAAGGTCACGAAAGTACTATTTTTATTCATTTAGTGTATTCCGTGTACTTCGTGGGCAATTTTAATCATTTTCTATAGTCTTTAGTCTATGGTGTTCATGGGGTCAGACCTGAAAAAAGAATCTATTGCCCTCAAGTTATAAATGTGATTAGATATAAAAGACCCTTTGCCCCTTGAAAAATAGGATAATTACGACTCTTTTATTATACCACAGTAATTCTAAGGTGTCAAGTTTTGTTGTTTCTATAAGTTTCCAATATCAAATAGTTAAATGAAGTCGGTGTTCCCCGTTTGATAGTTGGAGTTATATTTTAATAATAGTCTCCCCCTCTTAAGTATTTTTAATATGCAATTGTCCAACAATTCGTGCATTTACTCGTATTTACGTGTGAGCATGTATTTTTTCGTGCGCGCACGTATTTTCGTGCATGGTAGACTTATTCAGGCAATACATAATAAGTACCCTTACCTTGTCCCTTTCGTAATAGTTTCCCTTTCTTCCAGAGCTTTGTTAAAAGCCGATTTGCCTGAAATACAGTAATTTTACAAAGCTCCGCAGCTTCTCCTCTTTTTATCTTTCCATGTCCTTTAACATACTGTAGTATCATCTGCTCCTGTTGAATTGGCTCAAATCCTCGTGTCCGAATATAGCCAGCCTTCTCGCCGAAAACTTTATAAACACTTGCAGAAAGATGATAAATTCGTCCACGCTTTTCGCCTTTAGCTTCTATAACTCCATCTTCTATAAGATGCTCTAAAGTAGCACGAACATCTCCTTCCGTTTTTTGGGTTAATTTCATTGCATGAGTAATATCAATCCGACGCTCATGTTGCAGCTCGCTAAGAATAATTAGACTATCCACAGAAAGAGTTCGTCCAGATCTTTCCTTTTCAACAACCCATTTACAAAAATCTAGATTTGCAGGACCTCCTCGCAATACTACCACAACATTAGATTCTGTAGTTCGGCCATAATCTGGAATTGGTCGTCCATACCTAACCTGTCCTTCAAAGATAGTATCAATTCCTCTTCCTGTTCGCTCAACCAGTCCAATTCTTTTGAATACATCAGCCAGTCGTGGATTTCTTGGTTTGGGAGGTGTAACAAGTAAATTGTTGAGAGTCACCCCTTCTACAAAACCTCCCGGATTGCTTATTTCTATTATATCTTCGTACCATTGAAAATGGACAGCACCGAGTTTCTGATAGTCTCTATGAATAAGTGCATTAAGAAATGCTTCCCGCACACCCTGCTCTGAATAATCAGGAACGCCCGTACGGAATAAACCTATCATTATTTCCTCTTCCCGATTACGTGCCCCAAATTGGGTCATAATTTCTTCAACTATTCTTATCAGTGGCCAGTGGAAAAAATTGTTTACTTCAACCTTCGTCCCCTTTAATACCTGAAATGCTACTTCATGAGCAGGCACATTCCTCTGCAGAATTTCTTCATTTCCTAATAGGAGAATTCCTGCCAGAGTAGGATGTTCTGGTTCTGTATCCCCCACTACTAAGCCGAGTGCCTTTGCCATCTCAAAATTATCAAGGTCAAGCAATGTCTTATCCCCACGATATTGTTTTACTATCCGTCTAAGTCGTTCAAATTCAATTGGGTCAAGATCTTCCCATCTAACTGACATTATAGGTTGTGCGGTTAAATCAAAAAGGCCAAGACTTCCCCTCCGAGAATCCATCTCATGGGCATAGAAAGGAACACATCCTGGTTTACCAGTTCCCATAATGACACGGCGAATATATAAACCGCTGGCAGTACTCACAGGCCGGTCACTTCTGGTGACTTTGATTGCTATAATATCCAGTTTATTAATGGTAAAGGTTTCTACACCAACATGAAGATTGGGTACAGTATTATTAAATATTGCTGCCTTCAGTCTTAGCGGATCGGTTAAATTTCCATGCCTGGGCCTTGCACCCGTAATTCTGCCTTCATCTTCAACTCCAATCAGAAGCAACCCACCATCGCCATTAGCAAGGCATACTACGGCTTTATATAGTTCATGATCTGATAGGGGAGATTTCTTCTCACCTTTGAACTCCACAGTTAAAGACTCACCCTGAGATACAATCTTGAGAATTTCTTCTTTAGTCATTAAGTAAACCTCCTTTTATTGTTTTTGCCTGTGTTATTGATAAAGCAAACAGACCGACCACAAATACAGCAAGTAAGCGGGGTCAGGCTGAAAAATAGAAATAACTAAACCTCTCCCCCATCCCTCTCAAATAATTTCATTTGTCAATCTGACTTTGGTGTTGTTTTATTTCTCAAAAGTGTTCATGGGGTCAGACCTGAAAAAAGAATCTATTGCCCTCAAGTTATAAATGTGATTAGATATAAAAGACCCTTTGC
>DAOUSS010000173.1 GCA_030627085.1 Candidatus Stahliibacteriota bacterium
CCTGGAAATCTTAACGCCAACGACTTGCAATCTGCCTAAAAAACATAATGGGGATTAAATTTGTATGCTACTATTTTTAACCAGTTAGTGTCAAAACTTTGATAATTACCCAACAATATGCGGGAGGTTTTATGACAGAACTATCACGAGAAATAAACGATGCAACAAAGATAATAAGAAAGACTACCAATATAGTTCCACAGATTGCGATAATCCTCGGAACAGGACTTGGCAAACTGGTTCAGAATATAGATATCAACACTACAATATCCTATAAAGATATTCCTCACTTTCCTGTATCAACGGTAGAAAGTCATGAAGGAAGGCTCATTTTCGGATACCTGAGCGGAAAACCTGTTGTCTGTATGCAGGGAAGATTTCACTACTATGAGGGATATGGAATGAAGGAGGTTACATTTCCTGTAAGGGTTATGAAGAACCTTGGCGCAGATATACTCTTAGTATCAAATGCAGCAGGCGGATTAAACCCATTGTTTGAAAGAGGAGACGTAATGCTTATAACAGACCATATTAATTTCTTACCAGAAAATCCGCTGAGAGGTAAAAATGATGAATCACTCGGTCCAAGATTCCCTGATATGTTAGGGGTCTATGACAGGGATTTTGTAAAACTTGCTGAAAAAGTCGCATTACAAGAGAAAATTTCCATAAGAAAAGGTGTTTATGCATCTCTTCAAGGTCCATGCTTCGAGACACCTGCAGAATACAGGATGCTAAGAATAATAGGAGCGGATGCTGTCGGTATGTCTACTGTTCCTGAGGTGATAGTTGCGAGGCATATGAAGATGAAGGTTCTTGGAATATCCATAATAACAGATATGGGACTTCCCGATATCCTGGAACCTGTATCACATGAGATAGTTATAAAGGCAGCGGAGGAGGCAGAACCCAAACTCACAAAACTCGTTACTAGTTTTGTTAAGACATTGTGAACCCTCTTCTTTTCCAAAAACTCGGAATGTTTTCTATCTCTTCCTTACTAAAGTATTCCTTGATGCCCTTTACAATGTTCGTAGCCGTATCCGTGTCTACTAAAACCCCTGTGCCTATCTCCACCATACTTGCCCCGAGGAGGAGAAATTCGAGGGCATCTCTTGCTGTCATTATTCCACCTATACCTATTACAGGTAAGTTCGTATTTTTAATAGCATCGTAAACACAGTGTAACGCAACAGGCTTTATAGCAGGCCCAGATAGCCCTCCTTTACCCCCACCTATCTCTGATTTCCCCGTATCTATACTCACTGCAAGCGCAGGAATGGTATTTATAAGTGCTATGGCATCTGCGCCTCCATCCTCTGCTGCAGAGACAATCTTTTTATTCTCAAATAGGGGAGGTAATTTTGCAATAATGATCTTTGATACAGTATTTCTTATACTCTTTATAATTTTTCTTATTGAATCCGGATGTTTTCCAAACTCCAGCCCACCTTTTTTCACATTCGGACATGAGAGATTCACTTCTATACCTACAACTTCTGTCTGCTCAAGCATACGGGCAAGTTCCACATACTCAGCCATATCCTCACCTGCTATAGAGGCGATAACATTTGTGCCACAGGATAGAATCTCCGGGAGTTCATCTGACAGAAATTTGTCTATACCAGAGTTTGCAAGTCCTATTGAATTTATAACTCCGCAGGGTATCTCAAATATTCTCGGAGGAGGATTTCCTTCTCTTGGCTTCAGTGTTACAGACTTCGTGATGACGCCACCAAGTGCCGATACATTGGTAAATTTAAGCGTATCCCTACCAAAACATCCTGATGCAAGAAGTACAGGATTTTTGAATGTTATTCCTCTTATCTTCACTAATAAATCCATGTTTTTAATTATACAACAACTTTCAAAAATTGTCAAGTCATTTCGTTTTATCTTATTACTTTTTCCTTGACTTCTTTTCTTTTTTATGTTATAATCCCCGCGATTTTGATCTTTAGCAGAATCTATAAGTAGTCCATGTTTATATATTACCGCCTGCGGGAGGCAGGAATTTCACTGAATAGGGGAAAATTAATCTATGTAATCAGGTATAATGAACATTATACCAAGGAGGCAAAATGAAAAAAGTTGGCTACTTTGAGGGAACAGATTCAACAATACTGGCTACTCTTGCAGCGGAAGGTATAGATACCCTACCATTGGGAAACGGAGAAGACGGCTACGGCAAGTATATAGGACACATAACAAAGAGGGACAATATATCACTTGTCGTGGGATATCTCCATAAGGTTATCCCACTTGCTGAAATGGCGGCAAAGCCATCAGATATTCTCTATTCCTGTGTAATACATAAGATTCCGGTAGTGCTCCTTGTTCCGGAACAACTTCACGAAAAGGCCAAAAAGGTTCTGGGAGACATTGCAGAGAAAGTAAGACTTGTTGACTCTAAAAACGCACTAAACGAGATAATGAAAATGCTGGGATAAGTACTGCCACTGATAACACGGAGTTGCAACCGCAGATCCGCCTGCGGCAGGCAAGGGTGGTGTGTTCTTTGCGTGCTCTGCGGTTAAAATTGTATATTTCTTGGTGTATTGAAAGGGAGGAACTATGGAAAAACTGAATCCATTCAAGATAGCACAGGAGCAACTGGATAAGGCTGCAAAGCTGCTTGAACTGGATGAAGGCACCCATACAATACTGCGTGAACCTATGATGGAGTTCCATTTCACGATTCCTGTCAGGATGGACTCTGATAAGGTCAAGATTTTCAAAGGATTCAGGGTTCAATACAATAATGCAAGAGGTCCCTGCAAGGGAGGTATAAGATTCCATCCAGAGGAGACCATAGACACCGTTAGGGCGCTTGCTGCCTGGATGACATGGAAGACGGCAGTGGTGGATATACCCCTGGGAGGTGGAAAAGGTGGTGTTGTTGTAGATCCGCAGAAACTTTCTGATCGGGAGAAGGAGAGACTGTGTCGCTCTTTTATAGCTGCTTTATGGAAAAATGTAGGGCCTTTTAAAGATGTTATGGCACCCGATGTTGGAACAACAGCCCAAATGATGGGCTGGATGATGGATGAATATTGCAAAATTCAGAGCGAATGTTGTCCCGGTATCGTCACCGGCAAGCCGGTAGAGATGGGTGGGTCGCTTGGCAGAAAGGAAGCAACAGGGTATGGAGTTATTATAACAATTAGAGAGGCGATGAAGCGACTTGGACTTCGCCCTCAGGAATGCACTGCTTCTATTATGGGATTCGGCAATGTAGGACAATCCGCTGCTATAAACTTTGTGCGGCATCTCAGCGGTAAAGTAATTGCTGTCTCCTGCTGGGACCACAAAGATACGACATCTTATACTTACAGCAAAGATCATGGTATTGACCCTGAATTTCTTGTCTCGATTACTGATCAGTACGGTAGTATTGACAAAGAAAAAGCAAAGGGTGCTGGATATACTGTTGAGAATGGTAATGCATGGATTTCAAAAGATGCTGATGTCCTGATACCCGCAGCATTAGAAAACGCCATTACTAAGGAAAATGTAGATAATATTAGCAAAGGAGTAAAGATTATTGGAGAGGGAGCTAATGGTCCCACAACCCCTGAGGCGGACAAGGTACTACATAAGAGAGGTGTATTTGTTGTGCCAGACTTTCTTGCAAATGCAGGTGGTGTTACGGTCTCTTACTTTGAACAGGTTCAGAATACCTATAACTTTTACTGGGAACTAAGAGATGTTCAGCATATGCTTGACCAGAAGATGACAAAGGCATTTAACGATGTCTATGCAATGCACAGTGAAAAGAAGATTGATATGCGTACAGCAGCCTATCTCGTAGCGGTCAGAAGAGTTGTGGAGGCTATGAAGTTAAGAGGTTGGGTGTGAAGTAGTCAAAATTTTACATCATCTGCGCGAAACGCTGGACCATCCTTACATACATATTTATATCCGTCCTTTGTCTTGACGGCGCAGGAAAGACATACACC
>DAOUSS010000150.1 GCA_030627085.1 Candidatus Stahliibacteriota bacterium
GCGGTAGGACCATAAGGATGATAGAAACAGGGACTCTGGCTCTATGACAAGTTTTAAGAGGAAATAGAGAGGTTGTATGAGACCACAGAGACGTAAGATAAGAATTAAAAATTCTGGTTTCTCTGTGAACTCTGTGGTGGATGTTATACATAACAAATTAACCACAAGGAGGTACTATGCCGAAGATAACATTATCTGTTATCAAGGCGGATGTAGGTGGATGGGTTGGGCACTCATCATCTCACCCGGACATACTGGAACTTGCGAAAAATGACCTCGCAAAGGCAAAAAGCTCTGGCCTCCTTATAGACTTCTGTGTTCTGCGCTGCGGGGATGATTTAGAACTCATAATGACACATACAAGGGGAGAGAACAGTCCCGACATCCACGGTCTTGCATGGGATACATTCAAGGACGCAACAGACCTCGCAAAGAAGATGAAACTGTATGGTGCAGGACAGGATATTCTCTCAGACACATTCTCCGGGAATGTAAAAGGAATGGGTCCCGGGGTTGCAGAAATGGAATTTGAAGAGAGAAAATCAGAACCTGTTATAGTGTTTATGGCAGATAAAACATCACCAGGCGCTTGGAACCTTGCGCTCTACAAGATATTTGCTGACCCGTTCAATACTGCTGGGCTTGTTATAGATCCTTCGATGCATGATGGTTTCAAGTTTGAAGTCCTAGATGTAAAAAAGCAAGAGGCTATAATCTTCACTATCCCGGAGGAGATATACGATATGCTCGTGTTCACAGGAGCAAGAGAGAGGTATCTCACAAGAAGAGTATGGAGAAAGAGTGATAATGAGATAGCTGCTGTCTCCTCAACCCAGAAACTCGCCCTCATTGCTGGCAAGTATGTTGGTAAGGACGACCCCGTGTTAATAGTAAGGATGCAAAGTGGTTTTCCTGCTGTTGGGGAGGTTTTAGAGGGATTTGCCTTTCCCTATCTTGTCGCTGGATGGATGAGAGGTTCACATAATGGTCCACTTATGCCCGTATCGTTCAAGGATGCAAATCCAACGAGATTTGATGGCCCTCCAAGAGTGATAGCTGCAGGTTTCCAGATTACAAATGGTCATCTCATTGGTCCGAGGGATATGTTTGATGACCCATCGTTTGATTATACGAGAAAGGTGGCGGAAGAGATTACGGACTATATGCGAAGACATGGTCCATTTGAACCACACAGGCTTCCTCTCGAGGATATGGAGTATACAACTCTCCCGGGGGTCAGCAAAAAACTCAAGGAAAGGTTCAAAAAAGTAAAATAAAAGACTATGAAGAAAACACCATTCTACGAGAAACATATAGAGATGGGCGGAAGGATGGTTGAGTTTGTGGAATTCTACATGCCCATACAGTATAAGGGAGTGGTAAAAGAAGTATTGTCAGTGAGAGAGAGGGTGGGAGTATTTGACGTCTCCCATATGGGAGAGATAAAGATTACTGGCAGAGACAGAGAAAAGTTTGTTTCCTATATCACTATAAACGACCCCGCAACCCTAAAGGAATTTCAGGTACAGTATTCCGCTATGTGTTATAAGAACGGTGGAATAATTGACGACCTTCTTGTATATAAACTTCCGGATTATTTCCTTCTGGTAGTGAATGCTGCGAATACGGAAAAGGACTACAAATGGATAGTAGAAAATGCAAAATGCAAAATGCAAAATGCAAAATGGGATGTAGGAGTGGAGAACATGAGCGAGAGGGTTGCTCAACTTGCGGTTCAAGGACCGAAGGCAGAGAGATTTCTAAAACCTCTGTTTGATATAGATATCTCCAGTATTACCTATTACGAATCAGCAATGACGAAGTTTGGAGGAACAGATATGTTGACTTCAAGGACAGGGTACACGGGTGAGGATGGATTTGAGCTCTATTTTGATACAAAACACGCCTTTAGTGTATGGGAGAAATTATTTAAGGAAATTCCCGACCTCGAACCCTGTGGTCTTGCAGCAAGGGACATACTGCGACTTGAGGCAAGATACTGTCTTTATGGAAATGACATAAATGAGCTAACAAATCCTATAGAGGCAGGATTATCCTGGATTACAAAACTGGATAAAGAAGATTTCATAGGGAAGGATGCGATATTAAGAGCAAAAGAGAATATAACAAGAAGGCTTGCTGGCTTCGAAATGGAGAAGGGAATACCAAGGAGAGGATTTGAGATATACAAGAACGATAACAAGGTAGGGACTGTAACGAGTGGTGGATATTCTCCTACCTTAAAAAAGGGAATAGGGCTCGGATATATAGATGTGCCCTATCACAAGTCTGGTGAGACTGTGGACATAAGGATAAAAGATAGATTTGAACCAGCAACCATCATAAAAAGAGCTTTTTATACCAGGGGGTCGAGGCGAATAAATGTCAAATTACCAATTACCAATTTCCAATAAAATGTTAAATATAAAGAATAGAAGAAAAAGTGACAGCCTCTGGGCTTTGATTAGGTTTTGTAAATTTAGTATTTGGAATTTTGTTGAAAAATTGGAAATTTGGGTTTTGAAGTTCTATCAGGGAGTCTTATGGTGGAGGTTAGAGAAGGATTAAAATATACTGAAAATGAGGAGTGGGTGAGAATAGAGGGAGATATTGCTGTAATTGGTATTACTGACTATGCCCAGGAAGAGCTTTCAGATATTGTTGCACTGGAGCCCAAAAAAGTTGGAGAGGTGGTAAAAAAGGGAGAAACTGTCGCAACTGTGGAAGCAGTCAAGGCAGCATCTGATGTATATGCCCCGCTCTCGGGAGAAATAATTGAGATAAACGAGAACGCAGTTTTATCTCCAGAACTTCTCAACCAGAGCCCGTATGACGAAGGATGGATATTAAAATTAAGGATTGAGAACAAAGACGAGATCTTCTCACTCATGGATGCACAAGAGTACAAAAAGAAGCACGGGCAATAAAATTGCAAATAGCAAAGCCACTGATTGCACAGATTTTCACAGATTAAACTATTTTTTATCAGTGAAATCCGTGGCTCATTTTGATTTTTGATTTTGTTATGATATCGTATATACCACATTCAGAAGACGAGATAAAAGAGATGCTTGAAGCTGTAGGAGTTAAGTCTATAGAGAAATTACTCTCAGACATCCCTGATTCTTTGAGATTGAAAGACGGACTATCGCTTCCAGAATCGCTCTCTGAGATAGAAATAGAAAGTTTGGCAAGGGATATTGCAGATGAGAATACCTCTACTTCAACTCATATATCATTTCTCGGAGGCGGCTCCTATGACCACTACATACCAGCACTTGTGGATACGATAGCTTCTCGTCCTGAATTTTACACCGCATATACGCCTTACCAGGCAGAGGTATCACAGGGTACACTACAGACATTGTATGAATATCAATCGCTCATATGTGAGCTCATGAGAATGGATGTATCAAACGCATCTATGTATGATGGGGCAACTGCCCTCGCAGAAGCGGTACTTATGGCGACATCCATAAATGGAAAAAGAAAAGTACTGGTATCGGGTTGTTTGCATCCTCACTATATTGATGTGATAAAAACTTATGTACGAAAAGAGAGAGTGGAAGAAATCCCTGTAGAAGATGGTAAAACATCAATAAATGCGCTTAACGATATGATAGATAAGAACATCTCCTGCGTCGTTATTCAGCACCCAAATTTCTTTGGAGTTCTGGAGGACACAAAAGAGATTGGAGAGATTGTTCATAGAAATAACGCATTGTATATAGGATGTTCCCTGCCCATATCACTTGGTGTACTTGAGCCACCAGGAGATTATGGTGCAGACATAGTGGCTTGTGAGGGACAGACTCTTGGCATTCCTCAACAGTTTGGTGGACCACACCTTGGTATATTTGCTACAAAGAGAGAATACACGCGAAAGATGCCGGGTAGAATCATAGGAGAGACAATTGACGGGGAAGGAAAGAGGGGATTTGTGCTGACACTTCAGACGAGAGAGCAGCATATAAGACGAGAGAAGGCGACTTCCAATATATGCACTAATGAATCCCTGTGCGCAATAAGAGCGTGTGTGTATATGGCACTTATGGGTAAGGAGGGCATGAGAAGGGTGGGAGAGTTATGTATAAGAGGTGCTCATATACTTGCTGAGGAGATTGAAAAAATATCAGGGTTCGATATAAAATACAAACCTTTTTTTAATGAGTTTGTCGTTTCAACCCCTGTAGATGCTGAACTTATTGTGAAAAAACTTATGTCGAAGGGTATATTTGCGGGTATACCTCTTAAGAGATTCTATAACGACAGGGAGCGTGAACTTCTCGTTGCTGTAACAGAGAAAAGGACAGAAGAGGATATTAACTACTTTGTAGAGTCATTAGAGGCAGTAGCGACAGGAGCGGCCTCCCAGTCGTGATAGTAATGGGTAATGGAATTGTAGATTGATTGTGGAACCATCTCCCACTGATATTTGATATTTAATTTTTGATTCCTGCCGGCAGGCAGGTTTTA
>DAOUSS010000143.1 GCA_030627085.1 Candidatus Stahliibacteriota bacterium
TTTATTATCGTATCATTACAAGTTTTCCCTGTATGTCAAAACGTCCTCCCTTCCATCTGTAAAAATATACACCAGCGGGTAGAAGGACACCATTGTTGTCTCTCCCATCCCAAGTGATAGTCATTGGGCACTGGTCATTGGTCATTAGTTCTCCTCCCGATGCCTGATGGTTAATGACAAATGACTTTACAAGATGACCTGAGAGATCGTATATGCGAAGAGCGAAGGGTGATGAGTGAGGAGCGTTAGTAGCCTGATAGCCCGATAGCGTGATAGCGGTAGTTGTGCTGAATGGGTTTGGATAGACACTTATAACCGGTAACTGATGACCGATGACTATCTCTTCTATCCCGGTTGATTTAGAAAGGCATACATTGAGGATTGTAAGGCTGTTAAATTTCACATAAACACTATTAAATGTTTTCGGTTCATACCCGGGAGACGAAAATTGTATTGTGTAAAATCCATCACGAAGTAGTTTGTAATAATCACCGACATCAGGGTCTGTAAAGACGGGTTTTCCATATTCAAGTGCCTTTACCTCGGCATAAAGTGGTTCACCTGTCAATGAATCTGTTACCACACCAGAAATACCTGTATGTGTTTTTTCAATTAAATATATCATTGCATCTCTGTTCTCGCCCCATAACTGAGGGAGCCTTGAAGCTGGGGGCCATTTAGCAGTGTCAAGCTCTATCGTGAGGTCTATACAGGATGTAAAATCATATACCCAGTCCTGGAGACTGCCAGAAACGGGATACCAATACCAGCCATCTATGGTACCGTAGTAACTGCCCAGAAGTCCCTCAGTCCACATCCTTCTATTTCTCTCTGAGTAACCAAGGGCAATAAGTTGAATGACGCCGCTATCCGGTGCGGGGTCTGGTGAGTAATCCCATTGATAATTCACAACAAGCGCCTCTCCATGAAACATCGTTGAAATCACAAAGTTATGCTCACAGCAGAAATCTATCATTGCCTTTGTCTCTAGTTCCCAATCATACGTTCCATCTTCACCGATGGAGTCGTTTGGAACCGGGTAGTTTCTATTCAGGTCAACTCTGTGTGCATTTGTTCTGCTGCTTACTTGCCTTCCATCCGGGTTCAGCATAGGGACAAACCATATCTCTGTATTGTTAACGAGCCAGGTAATACCATCATCTTTCTCGTAATTGTCTAAAAGATAGGAAATGAGATTAAGACAAAGCTCTGTTCCAACAGGCTCATTGCCGTGGATGGTTGCACCAAACTTTATCTCAGGTTCTGCCTCCTGGCTACCAGGATGATCTGTAATGAGGAAGGCGGAGATATTTTTATCCTGTACCGAATATCCTATGGTATCCTTCCTTGTGAGATACGGGTAAAGCGTATGCATTGAATCAAGATATGCCTCTACCTCATAATAATCATGATAGCCTTCCTGTATTATTTTCTCTGGTATAACCTCTCTAACCTCATACCCTGCATCCCGCAACCTTACTATCTCATCTAAGGAAAGATGTGTTTCAACATAATTTTCCCTGAGATTCTCTATTGATATACCCATATTATGTAGTATATACACCTCATCGTGAGACTCTATTTCAATCTTTACAGGGCTCCTTTCGGTAATTGCCGAAATCGGGAACGCACAGAGTAGAATAGTTATAAGTGCTGTTTTGACTGGACGCATGATTCCTTCCTGTTTTTGAACCGCAGAGAACACAGAGTTCTCTATCCTTATTGAAAGACCAGATAGTTTGCGACCAATCTTTAATAAAAGGCTTACGCCTTAACTCCATAACCTTACAATTGTAGCACTCTAATGCAAGACTTTAGCCTTGCCCTACACCTGTCACCTACCACCTATTTATCGCGACCAGGAGGTCGCTCCTACCACCTAATTATAACAATCCTATCATTTCTTCCTGTATTTCCTTCAATCTCTCTTCTGTTTTTGCTTCAAAGCGTAGAACGAGAACTGGCTGTGTATTAGATGCCCTTACGAGCCCCCACCCATCGCCAAAATCAACCCTCACACCATCAATATCTATTATACTGTAACCTTTCTTTTTGTAGTAATTTTTTATTCTATCTACTATATTGAACTTCTCTTCATCAGTAGAGTCAACCCTTATCTCAGGTGTTGAGTAGTAGGAAGGTACTTCATCTACTATGGAAGAAAGTGGTCTCCTCTCGTTTGAGAGAATCTGCACAAGCCGCAGAGAAGCAAATATTGCGTCGTCATATCCGTAGTAGTTATCAGCAAAAAACATATGTCCGGACATCTCTCCAGCAAGTGGTGATGCAATTTCTTTCATCTTTGCCTTTATAAGCGAGTGTCCCGTTTTCCACATAAAAGGTTCTCCGCCAAGGGAATTTATAAACTCTATAAGCCCGAGTGAACACTTCACTTCAAATACAATCGGCGCACCAGGGTGGGTCTTCAATACTTCTTTTGCATATATGCCAAGCAGTTTATCTCCCCATACTATCCTGCCTGAGTTATCTATTACACCAATTCTATCGCCGTCCCCGTCGTATCCTATGCCAAGTTCTGCACCTTTTTCTATTACTCTGTTTTTTAAATCTTCCATGAATTTCGGAATTGTTGGATCGGGTAAATGAGCAGGAAATCTACCGTTGGGCCTGCAATTTATACATTCAACACTACATCCTGCCTTCCTTAAGATATCGTCCGCTATACCGCCACAGGTACCATTTCCGGGGTCTATAACGAGGTCTATGTTCTTTCCCATATTGATTCGTGAGAGCACATCTTGTTTATAGTCATTTATTATATCGTATTCCTGTAAGGTTCCTTTCCCTTTTTCATATTTACCTTCTTCTATAATCTTTTTCAGAATTTGTATGTCCTCTCCATATATCGTCTCTTTCCCCTTCAGAATTTTGAACCCATTGTATTCTTGGGGGTTATGGGAGCCAGTTATCATTATACCCCCTTGCTTATTCAGGTGGAAAATGGAAAAGTAAAGTACAGGGGTGGGAACAACGCCAACATCGGTTACATTTATACCACTATCAATAAAGCCCTTGGTGAGGGCATTGCGTATTCTATCCGATGACAGCCTTACATCCCTTCCTATTGCCACATTAGAGAGATTATCCTTTTTTATAAAAGTTGCATAGGCTCTCCCAAGGAGATATACTACCTCATCAGTAAGGTCAGCCTCGGCAATACCTCTTATGTCGTATGTCCGGAATATATTTGGATTTATCATAATAAAACACAGCCCCAGAGAACCCCTTCTACCTGTCGGTAGACAAACACATCTGAATCACTTCTCTCTTAAGTTCTCTTCTGCTCCCTGTTAAATTCTTTTTTCAATTGTATAGAAGGTATAAAACACGAATATCACGAATTAACAAATTGCACGAATTTCTTTTATTTTTGAGATGTTTTTATGTTATTTGTGTGCATTCGGTTGATTTGTGTAATTCGTGGTGTCTTTTTTCAACAGGGACTAGGGGAAACCTATACAAGAATTTAAAAAGTAACAATTTGTGGGCACGAATTGAATCCGTGCTATGTTCCGAATTATACCACGAGAAATATAAAAAGTCAAGATAAAAAAGTCAGCGGATTACACAGATTTAACGGATTATACCAAAATTTTTGTAACCTTTTTTATTTTTTTTCAACTATATATGAGTGAAGGCGATAGAAAAAGCCACAGATTACACAGATAGCGGTGATTAACACAGAGACAACCACTGAAATCTGTGGCTAAAAAATAAAATCAGTGAAATCTGTGGCTAAACTCTATGAAATCCGTAACTGAAAGAGGAGGTGATTAATATGAAAAGATACTATCCCCTTGCAGAAATATCCAGATTGGAGGATACATTCGATAGGTTCGTTGATAGATTCTTCTCTGATTTTTTCCCAGCCAGATGGCAGGCAGAGGAGAGATTACCGGAGGTCGAATGGGTCCCTGCTGTTGATCTCGTGGAGAAAAAAGAGTACTTCCTTTTGAGAACTGAGATTCCAGGAATAAAGAAAGAAGACCTTGATATCTCAGTAACGGATGATTCCATAACCATTAAAGGGGAAGTAAAGAAAGAAAAAGAGGAGAAAGGTGAAACATATTATCTTGCGGAAAGATGTTGCGGTTCATTTGGAAGATGTGTGAAACTCCCGCAGGAAATAGATCCAAACAAGGTAGAGGCAACGCTTAAAAACGGTATCCTGGAACTTAAACTCCCGAAGAAGGAAGTGCGGAAGGCGAAGGTTGTTGAAGTAAAGGTGAAGTAAGTGCTGATCCGACGGGGCGTTCAATTGAACGCCCCTTTTTCTTTTAATCGCATAGGAAAGTATAAAACCACAGAGTTGCCCTACGGCGGCCATTGGCTCACAGAGAAAGACACTTTTATTTTGTTCTCTGTGCACTCAAATTTCATCTCCTTAAAGTGTCTTTAAGAGAAATCTCTTCAAGCAATTTTATGGAGTTCTTTATTCTAAGAATCCTGTACTTATTTCAATGGTTTCTTAACAAGGACTCTGGATAATCGAGTATATATCAGGGAGTTTGAATATGGAGGACATTCACCCTGTTAGATAGTAAACATCTAACAGGGCAAGGAGGTTTTGCTCTTTTTAAACAAA
>DAOUSS010000330.1 GCA_030627085.1 Candidatus Stahliibacteriota bacterium
AGATTCAAGACCTAATAGAAAATAAAAGTGGTCGGTATTTATACGATATTGAGCACCCATACAGTGCAGGCGTGCCCGACGGGTTTGATACCTGGGAAGATTGGTGGCGATGGACTGTAACTGAATTTGTTCGGGTTTTGCATGATTCAATACAGGCAATAAAACCCTGGGTTCGTCTTTCCCCTGCAGCGCTCGGTAAATATATGGCAGGCGGTGCTGGCGGTTGGAATGGCTACTACGTAGTTTTCCAAGATGCTGCTTTATGGTTCAATGAAGGTTATATTGAACAACTAACCCCAATGCATTATCATTGGACTACTGCCTCAGGGTTTTACGATGAACTCAAGAGTGACTGGGAACCTTATATTCAAGCTGGTATTGACACTGGACGATTGTATTCTGTCGGACCTGGTTCATATCAGTTTGCTTCGCAAGGTGTTTGGGAAAATCACCCTGCAGTTGTCTACACTTGTCGAAGTATTCCTTGGGTGGATGGATTTCAATTTTTCAGTTACGGAAGCTGGAGAGACTATAATTATTGGGAGGACGCAGGAGAAACCTTTTTTAGTCGTAAGACAAAAATCCGTGATACAAAGTTAATTGATAGTATCCCACCGGATGCACCTACAATAAGTTTATATAAAGTTGATTCCTTAATCTATGAAATTACTGTCAACCCACCCGTTGCAGAAGCCCCAGATCATTGGTATACTATTTATAGGTCAACTGATAGTATTATTGATATAGACAACGATGAAATTATTGATATTCACTTTGGAGATAGCTCTTTCACATACATAGACAGTTTTGACGGTACACAGGATTATAATGGTGTATATTCTTATGCCGCCACTGCATTTGACCGCTACTGGAATGAATCCGAAGTGTCCAATGTTTTGCAGTCTGATTCAATTCCTTCATTTGCTCCTACAGTAATTGCAACTACACCGGCAGAGGGGGATACGGTATCCATTAACATTCCCATCGTGATTCATTTTTCAAAAACAATGGATGTAACCTCGTTTGATGGCACTGCTATTACTATTGCTCCAGAGATTGGAATCGCACAACTGGTATGGTCTGATGGCAATAAAATGCTAACAATAGAGATGAGTGAATATTTTGAGTACGATACAGAATATATACTAACTATTCAACCCTCGGCAACAGACATTAATGGTAAACCCCTTGATGGCAACGGTGATGGCATCAGTGGTGATGCATTTATTTTAAATTTCAAGACCAAGGCAAGGGACGATGTTCCACCAGAAGTTGTTTTTACTTATCCAGCTACAGGGAGCGATAGTTTTGATGTGAAGGATATTATCACATTTGTTTTTGACGAACTGATTGACCCCAATACCTTAGATACAAATAGCGTTAGATTGTATAAGAGTTCTATTAAAACCCCTATACAATTTTTACATTCTGCAATAGACGGCAAGTCAGTTTTAAATATCCAGCCCGAGCAACCCCTTGAACCGAATACGGAATATACTGCTTTATTATGGAACACCATCACTGATACTGCAGGTAATCCAATGGAATCGTATGTTACAACAACCTTTAGAACATTGCCTGA
>DAOUSS010000005.1 GCA_030627085.1 Candidatus Stahliibacteriota bacterium
TCTTCACACCCAAAGATAACCATTGCCCCGGAGACAACAGGGTTTGACAGGATAGCTCCTTCAGCTTGAAAACGCCATAATTCTTCACCTGTTGAGGCATCCAATGCCAAAAAAGCTCCTTTTTCTGAGCCAAAATACAATCGATTTTCTGAAGCAGCAATTTGGCTCGTAATTTTTTCACTAAATTCTTTTTCCCATATCAGCTTTCCTTTTTTGTCCAAACAATAAATTGTATTATTATCATCAAGCACAAAAATCTGCCTATCTCCCATAAAAGGAGGGCTTACAAGAGTGCTCTTTGCATGGAAGGTCCACAATGCCTCCAGACTCTGCATATCAACACAGTATAAATTTCCTTTGCTTGTCGAAAAGTAAACCTGTTGTTTTTCCCTTAAAATTCGTTCAATTATTTCCCCAGGGCAGACAAATTCTTGCTTCTTTTGTAAAGGGAAAATAATGCCAGTAGGATAAGAAGAGATTTTTCTCTGGAAAAGAGAACAGAAACTGAATGACAGGCAACAAAGTATCACAATTGTCAGTTTTTTCATTTCTTTAGAAATGATATGATATCATTTTCCAATCTTACTCTCAATCTTTACAGGAAATCATATCATTTAAAAAATTAAAACTGAACTATTACAGGATTGCTACTTCTCCCGCCCGTTTACAGTCTTTTCCATCACAGAAACAAAAATGCTTGCAAATAAGTCTTATTATTTGATATTTTGGATCGCCTGTTATATCATTTTTTACTCATAAAGAAATGGAAAGTTTTTAAATCATGAATGTCGATTTCATGCGTATAGTGGATCGCAGAGTTGGTAAACCTCTTTGCTTTGCTCTGTCTTGCATTCATGGACTAAAAAGACTCTTTAGAAAATCCGAATCTATAAAAAATCCAAGAAAAATTATATTTATTGAGCTTTCGGAAATGGGAAGTATCGTCCTGGCATACTCCCTTTTTAAAAAAACCAGAAAACTTTTTCCTGAAGCAGAACTATATTTTCTCACTTTTCAAGAAAACCGTTTTGCAGTAGACATACTGAACATATTTTCCTCACAACATGTTATCACTATAGAAAGCCAATCGTTCTGGCGTTTCTTTCGCTCAACCCTTACCGTACTGCTGACATTAAGAGCGAAAAAAATAGATACCGTCATCGATATGGAACTTTTTGCGCGATTCACAGCCATACTCAGTTATCTGTGTGGAGCAAGGAACAGAGTAGGATATTTTAGATTTAATAATGAGGGGTTATATCGGGGAAATTTTCACACCCATCGGGTTGAACTTAATCCCCACATCCATATGTCGTATAACCTGCTTAACTTAATCTACGCAGTCGCCTCTTCTCAAACAGATATTCCCTATACCAAGAAGCCGATCAAAAAAAAAGACATCTTTCTCCCAAGATATATTGCATCCAAACCCGACAAAAAGAATATATTTATTAAGCTCAAAAAAGAAAATAAAAATATCATTAGCGCCAGATATATAATATTGCTTAATCCTAATTCTAGTGAATTGATTCCTATCCGCCGATGGCCGCTGGAAAACTATGTCCGGCTTACACGCATGCTGTTAAGAAATGCGGGCACTTATGTTGTCATCACAGGTATCGACACAGAGATAAAAGATGCGGATACCATATGTAAAACGGTAGATTCTCCCAATTGCATAAACTTCGCAGGAAAGACGACTTTTTCAGAGCTAATGACTTTGTATACCGTAGCTGACATTTTAATAACAAACGACAGCGGACCCGTACATTTTTCAACTATGACCAATATCAATACCTTTGTCTTCTTTGGCCCTGAAACTCCCAGGCTTTACGGGCCATTAGGAAAGAACAGCCGAGTATTTTACTCTCATTATGCCTGCAGCCCTTGTGTCTCAGCGTTTAATCATCGAAAATCTCCGTGCAATGATAACCGCTGCTTACAGGCCATTACAGTTTCTGAGGTGTATAACGAAATTCAGAAACTTCTAAGTACCATAAACCGGGGATAGCATTCCCCCATTATCTAGTCCTGCTTCACGGGTGAAGAGATACTTCATCAACCCGGCCAGAATCTGATGAAGCGGTAGTGATATATATGCAAGTTGTTGACCAATTTTGCTATATACCTCTGAGTCCGCATCACGGATTTCATAAGGAAATATTATGACAAATGCACATAATACAGCATAAGTAAAAACAAACAGAGATATTAACCATAAAATATTTTTTTGGGAATAATATTTTGCCTTTTCCTCAGTCTGCAATTTTCATCAATATCCTAAAATGTTCGTAGGAGGAAACCCCATGAAAAACATAGAAAACATTCATGAAATATATCTTATGTCTTTATAATTTTCAATATCACTGGAGTTCCCTGTTATTTAAAATTACGCTATTTTATATCAACAGGGCAATAAAAATTTTTATATTGCCTACAAGAGGAAAAGATAGCTTCCTTTACAGGAAAAAAGAAAGTTGATATCATTCACGGGAAACAATCATGATTAACTATATTCTTCTTTACAAAATCAGGAAAAAAGTCAAGAAAATCTTGAAAGAAAAGATTGATGATGAAGAATTGGCCACAACCAAGAAGTCTTGTATTGGATGTTTGGCTGATGATATTACCTGGGAAATTTACTATCTTTTAAAAGAAGAAAAACCAAAATAGCCATTATTAGACCTTGAAAATCCCCCACCATAGGAATTTGCTTTTTGTGTTTACTGGGATTTCTACTCATTTTTGCTTAAATTCTGCCCTTTGAGCTGCTCTATTGAGAGATAGTACAATGAAAAAACTTATCCAGTCAACGCAAGATTCGCAAGAAAAAAAGAATATTGGTGAAAATCCCAGAATCAGGTTAAAACAGAACATACTACAATCTTAATAATTATTGAAATCTCGAATTTCGTCTTTTATAGATATTTCACTCTTTCCTCCAGGTCAAGCTGAGCATACGATGGAGGCGGGCGTTGGGCAACAAAAGTCAGCTTAAGATGATCTATAATCTTGTCAATAACTTTATGATCCTCGATAAAGGATATTCTCCCTGTCTTTGCGCCTAATTTTCAGATGATTAAAGTCGATCTCCACATCACCGAAAGTGAAAATATCCGGTATGGATCTGGTCCCTCTCTGTTCTCGTCTCAAGTGTGCCTTCCTTCGGGCCAGGATGCCTTGAGTGAAGATTTTCATCACGAATTTTTCGTTTTTACCCCTAATTCAATTATATCGAATGTGAATGTCGAAATGTCAAAAAAATGTAAAAATTTTATCACCAAATGTTATGGCAGAAGGATGGCCTGACCCCGTTTATTCCCTGTTTATTTCTTTAGCTTCTTTTTTAGTTCTTTTTTAAAATCGGGGTGAACCTGAAGCCCGGCCTCTTCTGCCTTTATCAGGTGCTCCCAGGCCTTCTCAAACTCTTCCTTGTAGTAATAGATCACAGCTAGATTGTTGTGGGCTTGAGCATGTTGGGGATTGATCTTTATCACTTCCTCGTAATGAGCAATAGCTATTGGAAACTCATTCTTTTTAAAATGTAAATTTCCCATATTAAGATGAGCCTGGAGATATTGAGGCTTCAAGGATAAGGCAATCTGATACTCTCTGATTGCCGCATCAAAATTTTCTTCTTTCTCATACAAAATTCCTAAATTATTGTGGGGCTGGGGGATAGCCTCATCCAGTACTATAGCTTTTTGGTAAGCCTCCTTAGCTTCCCTGTTCATCTCTTTTTTCATGTAGGCCAGACCTAAATTGACATATGCCATTGCATAATCAGGGTCGATCAAAAGCACCTTCTGACATTCCTTGACTGCCTCATCCCACATATCTTTCTCTAAATAAGCCGAAGCTAAATTGGAAAGGGCTTTGAGATAACCGGGTTTGAGTCGAATCGCCTCCCTGAAATGCCCAATTGCCTGATCGATCTTATTCTCCAGCAAATAGACACGGCCTAGATTATAGTGGCCCTGGGCATATTGAGGATTCAGCTCCAAAGCCTTCCTGTATTCTTCAATTGCCTGCTCACTCATGTTTTTGATCATAAAGATAGTACCGAGATTGTTATGTGCTCCCGAGAGTTTGGGATCGAGCTGCAGTGCTTTCCTCGAGTAATCTTCAGCCTCAGAATAATTCTCCTTCAGAATGTGAGCCGCTCCCAGGGTCGACATAGCCTCTGCCAACTCCGGATAGATATCCAGCGCTTTTTGGCTCAACTCGATGGCCTGATCAGCCATCTCCATTTGGAGATAGACAAATCCAAGATTGGCATACGCCTTTCCATAGAAAGGATTGAGCTCGATGGCTTTCTGGTACTCCTCGATCGCCTCATCAACCATCTCCTTCTTCATATAGGCAATGCCCAGATTATAGTGCACCTCTGGAATATCGGGTTGAAGTTGCAGCATTTTTTGGTATTGTTCGATGGCTTGATCGAGCTGGCCTTTTCTCCGGTAAGCAATCCCAAGATGATGATAGGCATCGGGAAGATCAGGATTTTTCTTTAGAGCCTCGAGGCATTCTTCCATCATGGCGTTATAATCTTCTTTCTCAAGGTAGATCGAAGCCAGCAGGATATGGATCTCCTCTTCTCCTCGACATAATTTCTTCCTCCCGTTCCAAAGAGCAATAGCTTCATCCATGTTTTTGCCGGAAATAGGGAAATGATAAACACTGAAAATTCTGTTTTTGTTTATTCGGATGATTTGAGCCGTAAACTCATCAAATTTAGACCCTGGATTCTTTTTATCCATGATCGAGCCCTCTTCGTTTAAGTCAACAGCACCAAATAGATGACAGAACTCATGTACGATCATCCTTATCATCACAGAAGAAGACTTCATTTTTTTTACCAAGGCATAACATTTTAGATAGGATGCGATTCCTCCTAGTTCCTTCTCCAGATAGGGTTGATTTGTAAACCCAAGCACGACATCACAATCTTGTTGCGGAATCTTTCTCCTCAGGTCATTCAACAAATCGGGCATGGAATTCTGGGTATTATCTGAGACCCAAGTCTCAATAGTCTTAATTTCAAATCTTATCCCAAAAGCCTTTTCAAATACTCGGGAAGAATTGGCAACTAGACGCTTGATCTCCAAGTGCCAATCCGATACGCTGCGAAACTCCTCATCAGCAGCAACCTTGATTTGGACAGTCCGGATTTGCTGACCTTGAGAGTAACTGAGCTGATACATAAAAACAAAAAGCAAGATGAAAAAAAATACTCTATAATTTCTCATAAGAAATCTAGCGACTAATCAAATTATATCACAGCTTATTTTTAATTGTTTTTCTTACGGAATCTTTGCAGAAATTATGAATGAAAATGAAACAATGATTTAAATTTATTCGGAAACAGGATGACAAATCCTTTAGCTTATTAAAATATATGCAATCCCTTAATTATTCTTCAACCTTGTGAAAATAAATAGGGGAAAGGGTATCCTGTCTCCGATTTAGGCTTGAAAAATTGATTTAATCTGAATAAAATCAATTCATCTCATAACAAAATATTTACAAAGGAGACCTTATGATTAACCCAAGACGATTTAGTTTGAAAGTTTTATGTTTAGGGCTGTTCATTCTCGCTTTCGTTTTCCTCACCTCCCCGATTCAAGCGCAAAAATCGAAAAATCCGCAAAGAATACAGAACACGGATCCCGCACTCCGTCTCGATGGATATGAAAAGCACCTGGAGATGACCGAGAGCTCGCCATTCAACAAGGAGAAGTGGTATCACATCGGGCCCCAGAATGTCAGCGGCCGGTGCACGGATATCGCTGTTATCACGCCCAAGGGTGACCACTATACGATCTATGTGGGCACAGCATCCGGAGGTGTGTGGAAGACAGAAAATGAAGGGACCACCTGGGTTCCCGTCTTTGAGATGGCCGCTTCGACATCCATCGGCGACATCGCGATTGCGCCATCCAATCCTGATATTGTCTGGGTGGGAACCGGTGAAGCCAACATATTTCGGAGTAGCCAGGCAGGTGTCGGCATGTACAAGTCCACCGATGCGGGCAAGACATGGAAGCACATGGGTTTGGCGGATACCAACACCATCGCTCGAATTATCATCCACCCAGATAATCCCGATGTTGTTTATGTGGCGGCATCCGGACACGAGTGGACGAACAATGAGGAACGTGGAGTTTACAAAACCACTGATGGTGGAATGACATGGGAGAAAATCCTGTACATCAATGATATGACCGGAGCCATCGACCTGGTGATGGATCCTTCGGACCATGAAACCTTATATGCCGCCACCTGGCAACGCATCCGAAACAAATGGAATGACCCCCGGAACGAGCCCAATTATAGAGGAAGCGGAATCCATAAGACCATCGACGGCGGCAGAACCTGGAAACCGATCAACAACGGACTTCCGGCTGCACAGCACAGGGGGCGAATCGCGATTGATCTTTGCCTGTCCAAACCCAATGTGATTTATGCCTTTGTCGACAACTATGAACTCGCCCGTGAGTTGACAGAAGAGGAAAAGGCCGATGAATACACATCCAGCTTGAGAGGCATTATCAAAGGGGCAACTGTTTATCGCTCCGATGATAAGGGAGAAAATTGGACTCAGGTGAGCGGCTTAACCCCCCAAATGAAGCAGTACATGGAGCGCCATTCCGCCACCTATGGCTGGGTTTTCGGCCAGATGCGAGTGGATCCCAATGACGAAAACATCATTTACACCATGGGGCTGGGCCTGAATATCTCCGAAGATGGAGGGAAAACTTTCCGGCCGCTTCGAGGGATGCATGGCGATCATCACGGGCTCTGGATTGATCCCGACAATTCGAATTACCTGATTAACGTCAATGACGGCGGCATCGTGATCTCTTACGACAAAGGAGAAACCTGGAAGCAGTTCAGGGATAATCTTCCTGTGTGCCAGTTTTTTAACATCAACTACGATATGGACACCCCCTTTCGTGTGTATGGCTCGATGCAGGATCATGGGAGCTTCCGGGGTCAAGTGATCAAGGGGGGAACGGACAGATACGGGAGACCCTTGGAAGGCTTCCAAACCGTGGATTTTGAAAGTGCACCAGGGGGGGAAGGCTGTACCCATGCCATCGATCCGACAGACGTGAACACCGTCTATTCTGCCGGTTTTTACGGGCGCATCCAGAGGAGTGTGTTGGGTGAAGATGGCCGATGGGAAAACAAGCTTATTTTTCCCGGAAGATTACCGGGAGAGACCCTTTATAGAGGACAATGGGTGGCTCCGATTATCCTTTCTCCTCATCATCCTCACACCGTCTACCTCGGCCTGCAATACCTATTCCGTTCCCGCTTTAAAGGAGATGTATGGGAAAGAATCTCTCCGGACCTAACCTATAACAACAAGTCCGAGCTGGGAGATATTCCCTACCAGACCATTTTTACGATATCCGAGTCACCGCTCGTGCAAGACCTGATCTATGTGGGAACAGACGACGGCAAGGTCCATGTCACCAAAGATGGCGGTAAAACCTGGAAGATAATCATGAAAGGATTACCCTTCCAGAAATGGGTATCACGAATCGTCGCCTCTGCCTATGATAAGGGGACCGTCTACATGACGCAGAACGGCAAGCGAGACGACGATTTCAACGTCTATGTATGGAAATCCACTGATTTCTGCGAGACCTGGGAGAGTATCTCCGGGAACATTCCTGTTGGCCCGGTGAATGTGATCAGAGAAGATCCTGTGAATAAAAACATACTATATGTAGGAACAGATATTGGCGTGTATGTCACCAAAGATGGTGGAAAGACCTGGAATGTATTGGGGAACAACCTACCTTCCTGCTATGTCCACGATCTGATCATCCATCCCCGCGATAATGTCGTCGTGATTGCCACCCATGGTCGCGGCATGTGGGCCATCGATGCGACCCCCGTCAACGGAGGTCCCCGTCGTTTCAGAAGATTCTGATAAGCTCAAAGTTCTC
Organism: Candidatus Stahliibacteriota bacterium; assembly: GCA_030627085.1. Taxonomy (GTDB): domain Bacteria; phylum Hydrothermota; class UBA3073; order UBA3073; family UBA3073; genus UBA3073. The sequence goes on from DAOUSS010000005.1 coordinate 7,962, forward strand.
GTTTAAATACAGATTACGCCCGTCTCTGTTAAATCCGACAGAGACGGGCTCTTCCGAATTATCGAGATTATCGCGTTTGTTCTTATTGCGGGAGCCTGCGTCGCGGCTCTTCTGTAAACATAGGAATTTGCTTTTTGTGTTTACTTCGGTTTCTACTCATTTTGCTTAATTTCTGCCCTCCTGGGAGTAAGCTGCGGGCGAATACGATGCGCAAACTAAAAGTACAAGCGCAGCAGCAGCCGCAAATGAGCCGGCCAAATAAAAGCCCCATTTTTCGGCAAATTCTTTACTTGTAAAAAAAACTTAATGGGATTATATTTATTAGAAATAGTATTAGCTTAAGGGCAATGAATAATCCGGTTACAACGGAATTAAGGTGTTTTCTTGTAGTCAGATTTCAGCGCTTTATGTCAGAACCAATTTTAAATTAAATTGGATTCCATCAAAGAAAAAATCTCATAGGTTGAATAATGAAAAAAATATATAAATGGGAACATTTCAAAATTTCCATTCTCGGATTTATGCTTGTCATCTGTCTGTTTGGGACATATTATTTTCACTTCATTTTAAAAACTGAAATAATCTTTACACATTTTTTCTATGTCCCGATAATCCTTTCAGCTCTTTGGTGGTCACGCAAGGGTATAGCCACAGCAGTGTTCCTTGCTCTGATGCTTCTGGCTTCACATATCATAAGCCCGCTTGAGACACCCATAAGGGCAGACATAATCCGGGCATTTATGTTTGTGGCTATCGGTGTGGTGGTTGCAACTCTGACTGAAAAGAGATGTATATTAGAGGATAAACTGTTGTCATACAGCAAGAACCTGGAGCATCAGGTAGAGGAGAGAACGAAAGAGCTGAGAGAAGCACAGGAAAAGCAGCGGGCAATATTGGAAGGCATCGCTGATGCTGTCCTTGTTCAGGATGAAAACCTTAATATAACATGGGCAAATGAAGTTGCAGTGAACCAGTACGGAGTAGTTATCGGAAAAAGGTGCTCTGAAACATACAAACAGCAGGAAGAACCATGTGCCGACTGCATTGTGAAAAAGACATTTGCAGATGGGATATCCAGGTCATCGGAAGAAGAAGTCGTTTTGAAAGATGGAAGCCGGGTCAATTTTATAGTCAGCTGCGCGCCGGTCAAAGATTCTGAAGGGAATTTTGTGTCTGTTGTCGAGGTATTCCACGACATCAGCGAGCGGGTGCGGGCGGAGGAGATGCTGCTGGAGTCGGAAAACAAGTACAGAACCATTTTTGAAAACACTGGAACCGCCACAGTTATCATTGAAGAAGATAGAACAATGTCCCTGGCAAATGCAGAATTTGAGAAGTTATCTGGCTATTCCAGGAAGGAAATAGAAGGGAAGAAGAAATGGACAGAATTCGTTGTGGCAGAAGATTTGGAAAGAATGAAGGATTATCATAAACAGCGCAGGGTTGATCCGACCAACGCTCCAAGGGAATATGAGTTCCGGTTCATTGACAGAAAGGGCATCATAAAAGATATTTTACTGTCAATTGATGTAATTCCAGGGACAAAAAAGAGTGTAGCATCTCTCCGGGACATCACCGAGCGTAAGCGGGCTGAAGAAAAAATAAAGGCATCTCTGAAGGAAAAAAAAGTGCTGCTGCAGGAAATTCATCACCGGGTGAAAAACAACATGCAGATCGTATCAAGCCTGCTCCGTCTTCAATCTAGGAAGGTCGAGGACAAGAAAATGCAGGAGGTATTTAGAGAATGCCAGAACCGTATCCGCACGATGGCTTTAATACATGAGAAGCTTTACCAGTCTAAAGATTTCGCAAGAATAAACTATGCTCAATACATAGACGGGTTGACGGTTCATGTTTTTCAATCTTACAGTATCGATTCAAATATTGTCAATTTAAAGACGGATTTGGAGGAAATTTTCCTTGATCTTAATCGGGCGATTCCATGCGGATTGATCGTCCAGGAACTCTTATCGAATTCAATAAAGCATGCTTTTCCGCAAGGGAAAAAAGGAGAAATCCGCATAAAGCTTCATTCTGATAAAAAGGGCGTGATTACTCTTGTCGTCAGCGATAACGGCATTGGTTTCCCGAAAGATATAGATTTTCAAAAGGCCCAGTCATTAGGATTGCAGATGGTGAATGACTTAACCAAACAGATTAGCGGAACGATAGAACTTGACCGCAAGGGCGGAACAACTTTTAAGGTTGTGTTTTCAGTTAATAAATAGTCACCTCCTGCGTATGATAATCCACACAGTCGGATGCCCATCTGGCAGAATCCCTACTTCACTTTTTACTGTTTCTTATTTTCGCCTTTAAAGATTCCCACCACTCGATTCTCTTTTTTATATCCTTCTCCATCCCTAAATTTCCTGGCTCATAATATTTCCGGCCTTTGAGTCTTTCAGGGAAAGTCTCCATATCGCTTGTTGCCCACTCAAAATCATGTGCATATTGATAATCCTTGCCATATCCAAGTTCCTTCATCAACGAAGTCTCAGGGTTCCTTAAATGCAGAGGGACCGGCTCAAATGGACTGGTCTCTACATCTTTTAGTGCTTTTGTAAATGCCACATATGCACGATTGCTTTTTGGCGCACAGGCAAGATAGATAACCGCCTCAGCCAACGCCAATTCCCCCTCAGGGCTTCCAAGGAAATCATAAGCTTCCTTCGCATGAAGGGCAATTGCCAATGCTTGCGGATCTGCCAATCCAATATCTTCGGAAGCAAAGCGGACGAGCCGCCGTGCAATATAGAGGGCATCTTCTCCTGCAGAAAGCATCCTTGCAAGCCAATACAGCGAAGCATTCACATCACTGTTTCTCAAGCTTTTATGAAGAGCAGAGATTAGATTAAAATGCTCCTCCCCTTTCTTATCATATAGAAGGATTCTTTTTTGCAGCGCTTCCTTGACGTCTTCTTGGGAGATCTTGCCTTTCTTGGCAAGACTTGCAGAAATCTCCAGCGTATTTAATGCACGACGAGCATCGCCGTTGGCATAATCGATTATCATCTGGAGAGCTTTATCATCAATTTGAACTCCCAAGTTTCCGAGCCCCCTTTCTTTATCGGTTAAAGCTTCGTTTATTATGCGAGTCAATGTTTCATTTGAAAGAGGGTTGAGAACAAGGACTTTCATCCTTGATAGCAATGGTGCAATCACTTCAAATGAAGGATTTTCGGTTGTAGAACCAAACAGAATGATATCCCCTCTCTCCACATAAGGCAAAAAAGCCCCTTGCTGGGCTTTGTTGAAACGATGTATTTCATCGATGAATATCACTGTGGGTTTTTTATAAAGCCGTCTGTGGCTCTCGGATCTGGCCATCATCTGTTTAACTTCCTTGATACCAGAAAGGACAGCACTTAGAAAAATGCAGGGAAAATTGAACTGGTCAGCAAGAATCTTTCCAAGAGTTGTTTTTCCAGACCCGGGCGGTCCCCAGAAAATAATCGACACAAGTTGGTCGGCTTTTATGAGCTGGGAAAGTATTTTACCTTCTCCAATCAAATGCTCCTGGCCATAAAAATGTGCCAAATCTTTAGGCCTCATCCTTTCTGCCAAGGGAGTATAGCTGTGATTCGATGAATTATTTTTCATGTGTCAGCCATTAAAAAAATTATAGCAGATATCACACAAAGATATAAGCTTTTCAATATCCTTGACGTAAACCAAGATTCCATGTTAACTTTAATACGGTTTTAAAGGCATAAAGTGAGAATGAGGGTGGAAAATCCCAAAAAAACGCCTGATATATCAACTCGCTTAATTTCGCCAAAAAGACACACAAAGATGGATAAGAAACCTGCTGACAAACTTATTTACCGTTTAGAGGAAGTTAGCCGTATTGCCCAACTCGATCCAAAAATAATCGAGAACTGGGAAAAGGAGTTTTATTTCCTTCATGCTGGTCGGACAGCAGCAGGCCACAAAATATTCCGCAAAAAAGATCTTACCATCATTCTCCGGTTGAAAGAACTTATAGAAAGTCAAGGCCTTACATTAGCAGGAGCCAAGAGGCGAATAGAAGAAGAGTTCGGCTTTGCAGGGAAAGATCCTTTAAACCCTGACCAGATGAAAAAGATTCTGTTTGAAGTCCGGGAACGCCTGAAGGAAATCGCAAGCACCTTAAAAAAACCATAAAATACAGCCAAAGCAAGAATTCCTTCTTGTTATAATCGTCGCTTTTGATATAATAAATGTCCTTTGTCGGGACGTGGCGCAGCCTGGTAGCGCACACGCTTGGGGTGCGTGGGGTCGGCGGTTCAAATCCGCCCGTCCCGACCAGATAAAACCTTACTGTTTAATAATATTTTATATGGTCGCTATTATTAAACCTTGCGTGAACCTATTTCGACTCCTCTCTTTGCTGCCGTTTCACCTGTTTTTCTTACTTAAGACCTGCCCTCAATATTACTAAATCTTTATTTTCTCGGCGAATCCACCAAGCAAGGGCATCTTCCAATATTTGCCACTTAAAGCCTGAACCATTCCTATTATTGCCATAACCCCACAAAAAATGTACCCCAAAGGCCAGATCACAAACCAGCCAATATAAGGTATGGAGCCGAGTATAGAGACAATTATCTCTAATACGAAGAGTACTAATCCCTGTTTACCGTGAAATACCGCAAAGTCATTATCCTTTTTTGCAAGAATGGGCACAAGAAACAGAATACCCCAGTACCCAAAAAATGCATATATCTTTCCCTCCTCAATTATCTCCTGTGTTGACGAGGATATCTCTGTCTTTTTTTCTTCGTCCATATTACACCTCCTGGTATAATTTTAGTTACACTCGATTATTTACCCTTTTTTAACTCTTCAACGCGTTGGCTTACCCGCTCCATAACTTTTGTATAACGCTCGATATCTTCTGCAAGTTGTTCTGTGTAGTCGTTGTATGCATCTTCTGTGACTCCAAATTTCTTGTATAGTTTTTCCATCTCATCGTTAAATTCTGCCAAGAACTTTTCAGCAGTAGCGGGATCTGTATGCACTTTTTTACCGTATTTTTTACTGTACTTATCGGGCAAATAAATCTGATGTGCCATAATCTCTACATATATGTCATCATTCATCTTGCCCATAGATACCTCTTTGGCTGGTGCTTCTGCTTCTTCTGTAGTCACTTCTGCCTCTTCAGGTGACACTTTCTCTTCCGCTTCTTTAGCTTTTTCTTCAACGCTCTCTATAGCCTTTTCAGCAATCCTGATAACTCCTTCCCCGGTGATTGCTTTTTTAGCTAACCTTATGCCAATCACTACTATAACCACAATCACTACAAGGATTATTAGCCTTATCCATAGTTTTTTCATTTTTTTCTCCTTTTGGGTGGTTTTGTTTGGTGTCTTTTCCAATCAAACCCCACAAGTTTATCCCACCCATAATGAATCGCAGGACCTGATTGGCTTCCTATCACTTCTCTATACATCACCTCCTTTTTTTCCCCTTTGCCGCTGTTTCGCCTAACTCATTCATATCAGAACCGTTGTTCTGATATGCTTCCCATAGGCGAATCATTTTGCTCTCCCTGCTAATTTTAACCCTTTTCATTTGTTTATACTTTATTAAAATCTCACAAAAAAATACATCTAAAATAAATTCGAAATTTATTTTTATCCACAGGTCAGGTTCAAATATTCAATTTATTATCTTATTATAATGTATTTCCGAAATTTCCAGATTAAGCCAGGTAAAATCACCTTCTTTTAATTTCCAGGTTACTGCTGCCTTTGCTGGAATTCTCACTCCTTCATATCCTTTAAACCCGTTTGGTTCAATCTGAATAAACCAGTCTTCCAAGGTGGCACCACCTTTACGGTCGTAGTACCTTTTAGCCTCAAAACTTACCACATCACCATTTTCATCAAACTTATAAAAACCTGAAGCTGTAATTCCTCCATAGGTCATCGTGGCTTTAGCTGTTGTTGAATCTACTTGCTCCCATTGAACATAATTGTTCAAAGCCGCTGATGGGAACCAAACAATTTCTGAAAGATAGCGTACCATTGTACCCTGGTCAATTTCTTTTCCTTTGGCATCCACGACTGGTATGAGCGAAAGTATTACAACAGGAGTGGCAATGATCCACCACCAATCTTTGTTTAATAAGAAAACAATTAGTAATGTGATGAACAATAAAGCAGATAACAGCCATAGCAGACCTGTTGGTTTAGAAATGTTTTGAGTAAGTTGATTTATCTCAGCCAGCTTAAATGCTTTAATAAAACCCATTAAATGAATAAGTCCGTGAACAATTACGATGAATGCAAAGATTATTCTTATCATAATTAACTCTCTTTTATGTAAAACGTTTTTTTACGGGTTACACATAATGTTTTCGGTCTTTGTGAAGTGCGAAGCATTGGGGTGAACGCAGTGAGCTGCAAAGCTCGTGTTATGTGCTGTGCTACTTAATATCTAAGCCATACGGCTCTGTCCTACCCCGAGCACTTTTGAACAGTATGGACAAAAATAGACTACATTCTTACCTGTCAAGAGACCCAATCCCTTTGTTTTAATGTAAACCTCTTCCAATTCCTTCTCACAAAATGGACATATTGGTGCAATGTCTTCTTTTGTTGTGACTTTAAAATCAATTTTGTTCATTATTCACCTCCCCTTTCATTTATGTTTGAAGTTTTCAATCTGAATGGCATGACGATTGACTCATTCATATTAGAACCTTTGTTCTGATATACTTCCCATAGCCGAATCATTAATTATTTCCTCTTCTCAAAATTATTCATATTTAAATTATCTAACGGGCTTTTTATCTTTTACCTTCTTTATTTAAATATTTCTCCTGTTTCTTTATACCACAACACCAAATCCAAATGGCTCATGGGTATACTAATCTTTTCTGCAAATTCACGCATCTTTCTCTCTATTTCAAAATATCCCTCTCTTAGAAGAGCGCCTGGGATTTTATCTATTAATCCAAGGGAGTTCAAGTTTTTCAATATATGCCTGTCAAGAATTGCAAGATTCTCTCCTAATCCGATATTTCGCAGGAAATGACTTGCCTCTTTATATCCGATACCTTTTACATTCTTAACCAACCATTCTCTTGCAGCACAAACATCGTTAAACTGGCCTATTCGGGATTTGATAGCTATTTTGCCGTCAACTGAGAACTGTCTTCTTGCTTCAACAATATATTCAGCTTTTTTATACTTAAATCGTACTCCATTCAATTCCTTGGTAATCTGATTTTTATCCCCTCTCAATAATAGTTCTTTGTTCACAAGATTCTCAACCGCAGCCCAACATAATCTTGCCTTGGACTGGGGAGTTAATATGCAAAACACAAGCTCAGAAAAAATTCTCTCTTCACTTCCATCCCTCAGCAACAATTTAAATTCATTCAATCTTAAAGTAATTTCCCCCTTAATCTTTTCATAAATCTTGTATATTTCCTCATGCGCACATATCCTTTCTTCCATATTCCTCTCCATTGAATTATGATCAATTTCGCTTAAGGTCTTCTGGACAAACAAAGTTGCTGAGCCAACGGCGAGGCAATTTGGCCGAAGTGAAGTCGGGTATCCGCTGTTAGTCGATGTGGATTACGAGCTTTTAAATCTTGTAGCATATATTTTCCGTGGAAAATCACCTTTTGCATACTCGACTTTCCTTTCTCCCTTCAACAGAGCTTCATCTGCATACGCCTCTATCACTTCACCTATAAACAGGATTTTATCTCCTGTTTCTATTTCTTGCCTAACTTTACATTCCATATGAGCTACACACTCATCAACAATAGGAGCCTTTACTTTGCGTGCCGGTCGTGGAGTTAATCCTGTTTCTTTAAATTTATCAACTTGATATCCTGAATTGAAGCCACAATAATATATTTCCGCTTTTAGCTCTTTTGGAGGAACATTTACAATAAGCTCTTTAGCGCTTTCGATTAACTTATATGAATAAGTTCTTCTTCCTATGGCACAAGCTATGAGTGGGGGTTCTTTTGATACAGGCATACAGAAGCTGACCGCTATGATATTTGATTTTCTTTCAATGTCCCCACATGTTATCAAAAAATGTCTCATCGGCCACATAAACTCCAGATATTCGACATCAGTCTTCATTTTTATTTCACCTCATTTTTGTCCATTTCGCCTATCGTTTACAGGATCATGCGAAGTACAAAGTATTTCGCATATCCCGTGATAATAATTAAAAGGCGTCAAGATAATTTCTTGCATGAAATCAATTTGTATTGTATAATTATATAACACAATCCCGGTTTTGTCAAGTTCAAATCTTGCCTGTCGGCAGACAGGAATCAGAAGGGAAGGATTATAGATTGCAGAAGCAAGTTTGTTATTTGTGCAAAGAAAACGATTTTTTATAAAAAATCGCTACTTGCCTACCGGCAGGCAGGTAGGGGACATTTTTTTCTTGTCGTAACGAAGTGGAGATCCCGCTTCTGGCGGGGACAAATCGCCTTTAATATGTGTTATACGCCATTGGCTTCTTTCATCAATAATATTTCCTCCCATTACGCTCCCTTTATCTCAGCAGCCATATATCTGTGTTTGCACTGTGGTAAATCTAAATGACATTCTTCAAATAAATGACAGTATCTCTTACAAATCGAAACAAGCATAAGCATTACTGGAACTTCAATCAAAACACCAACTACCGTTGCTAACGCTGCACCTGAAGACAATCCAAAAAGCATGGTTGCTGTTGCAATTGCCACCTCAAAATGATTTGAAGCACCAATCATCGCAGAAGGGGCAGCATCATGATAGGAAAGCCTTAGTAATCTCGCTAGAAAAAAGTATCCCAGAGTAAAAATGAATATCGTCTGGATAAAAAGAGGAATAGCAATCCATAATATCGTCAATGGGTACTCTATTATAGTTTCTCCCTTAAAAGAGAACAAAAGCACTAATGTGGCAAGAAGTGCAGATATGCTAATCGGTGTGAGCCGGTTCAAAAACTTTGTATTGAACCATTCTAACCCTTTGGATTTGATAATCCACTTCCGTGAAAAGTATCCCGCAATCAATGGCAAAGCTACATAAATTGTTACTGAAAGCAATATTGTCTGCCAAGGTATAGGCATTGCATTTACACCAAGTAAAAATCCTCCAAGAGGTGCATAAAGTACAAGCATTGTCAGAGAATTTATGGCAACCATGACTAAAGTAAGCCCGTCATTACCTTTTGCCAGATAACTCCACATCAACACCATAGCGGTGCAGGGGGCAATTCCCAATAGAATAGCACCTGAGATGTAACTTCTCCATAATTCAACTTCTTGCCCTGTTTTAATAATCTCAGTCCCAGGCAAAAATCCATTAAACAGGTATCCCAAAAAGAATGAAGCAATCAGATACATGGTAAACGGCTTGATTGCCCAGTTGATAAACAATGTTAAACCCACAGGCTTAGGCGTTTTTGCCGCTCTTACTACTTCTGCAAAATCTATCTTCACCATAATTGGATACATCATAAAAAATAGACAGATAGCAATCGGAATGGATACATTATATATTGAAAGAGAGTCCAATTTAAGTGCAACCTCAGGTGCTATCTTCCCTAAAAAGATGCCTGCACCAATGCAAAGCAAAACCCATAGTGTCAGGTACTTCTCAAAAACAGATAGCTTTCTTTTCTCAATCATTTTTTTCCTCCATTAGGCCAATGGCGTATAACTCGTTTATGTACACAAGCTGAAGCTTGCGACTACCATTTTTGTGATTTTCTGCACTCCCTTAAAGGTTTGCCCTACTTGTTTTAAAGAGGAGTCTATCCAGACATCTTCGCCCTTAAAAATAGCAAGGAGCCTTTCTATACTATTGTCAGAATGAGGAAACACCCAGCATTTTTCTTCCGGATTCCATTTGTGTCCCTTTATCTCCTTGAGTTTTTCAATATGAACAGGATTAAAGGGCAGAACGACTGCAACCTCTCCAGACTGTCTATTGATTATTTTGATTCTATCATCCCTCATTCCGCCTTCCTTTATCAGCCATTATACTATTAAATGGAGGGAATGTCAAGGAAAAAATTTTTCAAACAGTTCGATGAATCGGTTGGCAATGCGAGTTGCGTTGTTTTTCTCAAGGAATTTCTCTACCTTGTTTGTATCAAACCCTTTGTCAAATACAAGAGAAAGTTTTTCTTCAAGTTCGGAAAAATCCTTGTATTTTATGATTTCCTTGCCCATTTTCTCGACATAGGTTGACTTATGGAAGAGAATGGGACATCCTGAGCCAAGTGTCTGACAGACTGTGCTTGAAAGCACTGCAGGATAGTTCTTTGAGGATTCTTTGTGAATAAGATGCGCATCAGATGCATAGAGGTATGCATACAACTCATCAAATGGTAGAGGTCTCACCTGAATATCCAGAAAGGGATACTCATCCTCTATCTCTCTCAAAGCATTTAAATCACTCTCGGGATTAACAACAACGATATACCTCATTTTGTGTTTTTTAAAGAGACGCTTTAAGGTAGGCAGAACGGGGATTATATCGGCTGGCCTGAAACCAAACGAAAATACTACTTTCTCTTTTAGTGGAAGAGAAAGTTTCTTCCTTGCCTTGAGTTTATCACCAGGACTGAATGGATAATAGGGATATGGAATTATATGTACAGTGTTCTCTGGAAAGTGTTTAATAAGGAAACTTCTGTATCTATTGTCAAAACATACAATGGCATCCCAGGAGAACTTGTAATAGAGTGGGTCCCTTGGTGGCTTACCTTCATGAACAACACACACAGTTACTGCCTTCTCTTTTATCTCGGGGAATATTTCCCGAAGTCTTTCTGCGGGTAGCCTTTCAAAGTTCTGGGCAACAAAAACCTCGTAGTCCCCTTCTATAAGGGGAGAAGGGTCAAACTCTGTAGCTCTTGTAAAGGGCTTAATAGTATCAACGGAAAAGTGTCTTATAACAAAATTCTCATCTTTCTGTAGAGTGGGTCTAGCATCGGGATGCCTCTTTGTAGAAAACACAGTTAATTTGTGTCCGGCTTTTACCCATTCTCTTCCCACAAGTTCTGCATGGATTGAGGGCCCATTGGCAGCATTCCACAGACTCATCATCCCGATGTTCATAATTTTTAAAAGGGATTATAAAACATTCAACATCAAAAAGTGCCTATACCACGCTGTATCCTCATTCCGTGTTTCTCGTCTTCATTTCTTTTGCGTGCCCAAAAGAAACGAAGCAAAGAAAAGGGCACCCCGTATGTTTTTCTTAACGGCAGATTGGCTGCGTCTTATGGCTAATTTCCAGAACTCGCTTCGCTCAGACACCTGGAAATCTTAACGCCAACGCCTTGCAATCTGCCTAAAAAACATAATGGGGATTAGATCTGTATGCTACTATCCTTAACCAGTTAGTGTCAAAACTTTTATAATTACCTTTAAAAATCAGGACGCAGATTTACGCAGATTTTATAAATCAAGGAGAGCAGTGGCAAATGGCAGAATTTCAGTAATTGAGCAAACAGTCAAGAAAGCGGTAGTCGCAAGCTTCAGCTTGCGCACATAAGCCATAATTTTGTCGAATTTACGCAACTTAAAAGTTGCGGCTACCAGCTCAAATGGTAGTTTTTACACAGCCTGTTCAGTTCTGCTAACAGTATACAAGAAGCAGTAAAGGAAAGTCCAGATTTCGACCTGATTACCGATAACTTGATCACTGAGTACTTAAAAAATCGGGGGAGCCGGATTTGAACCGGCGACCTCTTGGTCCCGAACCAAGCGCGCTGCCAGCTGCGCTACCCCCCGAGCAGGATGAAAAACCCAAATATCAAATTACAAAGTACAAATAATGTCCAAATTCCAATATTCAATGACCAAAGCGAATAAGTAACAAGCCGTCGCTTTTCTTGTTTTGGTCACTTGGATTTAAATATTGTTTGTTATTTGGTGCTTGTGTTTTGAGATTTTTTAAAGGCTATCTGTATCCATATTCCCCAACCAGTGGTACAAAAACACACCCATAGAGTCTCTCTCTAATCTCCCTTCCTTTTTTCTTTCTAACTCTGACGAGCGTCTGGCCAAAGTAATCGGATATGGGAATTACCATTCTACCACCCTCCTTTAACTGCTCAAATAATGGAGGTGGAACATCGGGAGATGCAGCGGTAACAATTATTGCATCGTACGGTGAATACTCAAGTAGTCCAAGTGTCCCGTCACCCGTAAATATATGAACATTTTTATATCCAAGTCTATCAAGGATCTCTTTTGCTCTCTTAGCAAGAGGCTCTATTCGCTCAACCGTGTACACTTCTCTCACTATCTCTGCGAGAACTGCACTTTGGTACCCTGAACCTGTTCCTATCTCAAGAACCTTTTCTCCACCCGTGAGTTCAAGTTGCTCTGTCATAGAGGCAACCATAAAAGGCTGGGATATTGTCTGTCCCTCGCCTATTGGAAGGGGATAATCACCATACGCTTCGTAGATAAGGAATTCGTCAACGAACAGATGTCTTGGCACTCTTTTCATCGCCTGTATTACGAGTGGGTCTTTTACCCCTCTGGCAATGATCTGGGTCTTCACCATCAATTCTCTCTGCTGTTCAAAATCCCTCTTTTTCCACATACCGTAAAAACAAATCCCAAGCACCAAATTACAAATAACAAACAATGTCTAAATTCCAAATTATAAATTCTAAACTGTTTTGGATTTTGCGATTTTGAGATTTGAGATTTGCAGTAATTACTCTTCTATCAATTCTACATTAGCCCTTGGGACTATCACCTTCTCTCCATTCTCTAATTCAGCCTCGAGAATCCTTACCTTTGCTTCTGTCTCTATAACCCGAAGCTCGGGAGGCAGGGCTGTTACCTTTCCAATCTTTCCAAAATGAGGCTCTCTGATTATTCTTATAGGACTTCCTATCTCAAGCCCCTTTGAGGTTTTGATCTCTTTATTGCTCTTTTTACTATTCCCGGGGTCTACTATTGGTATAATAAGTTCTGGTCTCATAACGCCTGCTCTAATTTGGGTTGCACCATTTATGGATGCCTTTTTACCTTCGTTCTTTTTGAGTAATCTGAATGTCTTATCTGCCATTGGCATCTCTCCAAAGCCTTCTGTTATAATGATGGTGATGCCCTTTTCCTCTGAACCGGTTATTGCCACGCCAATATCATACCCAAGCAACTCCTTTAAGTCATAATCCCAGATACCCCCTGTGACTATTCCTATACAGCCGACCTCAACTGCCTTGCGGATTACATCTATTGTAACCAAAGATCCTCCAATTACAACATTCCCCTTGAGTTCGGGTGTTATCATATCTACTGTGAGATGGTCTTTTGGGGACTCAACAAGAAGTATTATAATGCCCTTTGTCTCCCCCCCAATACCAAATATGCCCTGAATAAATGTGGCATATGTTTCAACCGAAACACCTTCACTTTTGTATATCTCCACAACCTTTCCGTCTATATAGGCATCCACTTCGACTGGTGAGGGAGGATTACGCAAAATTGCCTGTCCTGTAACCGTGGATATACTCTCTATTGTCCCGTTGAGAGGTGATTTTACCTGTGTTTTCATCAAACCAAAAAACCCTTTTGTTTCGGCAATTATTTCATCTTTCTTTATTGTGTCGCCAGGCTTTTTCAATAGATATCCGTCGAGATCCTGGGGAGCAACACCAAGAAGACCTGCAAGGTTCAATGGCTGAACATCTCCAGGAAGTTCAGTCCTTGCTACTATTGTATCTCCTTTCACTTCATCACCAACAGAAACCAATACTTCCCCTTTTAGTGGGAGTCTTCTTTCCCTTCTTATCAGGGTGCCTGCTGCAACTTTTAGCCCCGGGGTATACGCATGAGCCATAAAAACCTCCTTTAATACTTAAAGTATTGTCAAAAATTTAACCACAGAGAGCACTTCGTGAAGAGCGAAAAGGGAAAAGCGAAGGGCGAGAAATCATCTATCCCTTCTCTCTCATCTCTCTTCCCCTTTCTCCCCTCTGTGACCTCCCTGCCTGACGGCAGGCAGGTGTGGTTTTATTCATATTTCATGTATTGGGATAAACTTGAAGCGCTTTAAGCCAGCTTGTCAGTTTATCTATACGTTTTCCTGTCTCAGCAGGGAGTTTGAAAGGCCTTCCCCTCGCATCCACGATAATGCCTACAACCCCACCACTGATCTCCATCTCTATCCTTCTCTCTTTGTTTGGACCAATGTAGAAACCTCTTTCTGTTTCTATAATTATCTTTTTCTTTTCATCTGTTGCAAGCGGAATTCTTGCCATATCTCCATAGTTTACAGAAAATTCTCCGTCGTCACTCTTTATTCTGATACAGGGAACTCCATCGGTCTTTGCTGTTCCAATAGGTGCTATACAGTACCCGAGGGGAACAAGGCAGTCTTTATAAAATACCTCGATAGCTGCATCTTCGTTCACCTCTGCAAGTACACCAAGGTGTGGCATCATAAATATGGAATCAACACCAAGCCTTGTTAAACCTTCTGGAAGAAAGGCATCTATGAGCATAAGAGCAGACTGAACCCTCCTTGGTGCATGGGAAAGTGCACCTCCCGAACCTATTAGGATATTCAAACCCATCATATCCACGAGTGTTTCACCTGTTTGTGCCTGTGCAAATGTGTCCGATATAGTTCTTTCCTGCTGAACCCCTTTGAGCCCAACCGCCATTGTTTTATGTTGAAAGAAGGCGAGCCGTAATGCCTCTCTTGCTATAGCCTGTTCTATTTTCAGCTCAACCAGGGTTTGTGGTATGGTTGTAGGTCTTATCATCTTGTTCCTTATACGATTTCTTAAGTCTTTTTCATCTATTTCAAATGGGATCCATCTTGTTATATTTTCTATCCCTGTCTCTGCAAGGACATTTGATATGGAATAACTCATTCCAAGATTTGCGGAGACAGTTCTATTGAATACATCTTCAAAGACAGAAAACACATCTGTTGTAGCACCACCAATATCAACTCCCATAGCACTTATACCCTCGTGTTTTGCAAGGTAGTGGATGAGCGAACCGACTGCACCAGGAGTTGGCATAATAGAAACATCTGTCCATGCCATAAGTTTTTTGTACCCAGGTGCATGAGCCATAACATGTTCCATAAATTGTTCGTGTATCTTGTTCCTGGCAGGTACAAGATTTTCTCTCTCAAGGACAGGACGGAGGTTGTCAACAATTGCAAGATCTGCTTTTTCGGTGAGGATTTTCTTGACCACATCTCTCGCATCCTTGTTACCTGCGTATATTACAGGCAGTTTGTAACCCATACCGAATCTCGGGCGAGGATCTGCTGCTCCAATCAATTCCGCAAGTTCTGCAACATGTGATATCGTTCCACCATCCACGCCGCCAGACAGGAGGATCATATCGGGTCTTAATTTTCTTACAATCTCAATCTTTTGATGTGGTAGTCTGCCATCATTGGATGCAATCGTCTCCATAACTATTGCACCTGCACCAAGTGCTGCCCTTGCTGCGCTCTCTGCTGTCATAGACTTAACAACTCCTGCTACCATCATCTGGAGACCACCGCCAGCAGAAGATGTGGATATATAAATATCAACGCCCTCCTTATCATTTTTTCTTGATTTTATGATCTTTTCACCACTTAGGATTTTTTTCCCTGTCAGTTCTTCAACCTCCCCTACAGCATTCAGAACACCCCTGGTGACATCTTCAAAAGGCGCCTCAACTGTTGTGGGTGCCTCGCCTCTCGTAACGAGCCTGTATTCACCTCCTATCTTTTCTATAAGTATTGCCTTTGTTGTAGTGCTTCCACAATCTGTTGCGAGTATTGTTTGTAATTCATCCTTCATAAATCCTCCTTTAAAACGCAATATTATGTAAGATTAAATTAGCTTTTGCTTTACCTCAGTACCTTTGCATACAAATTTAGTTTCTGTTAACTTTTTTATCTCATCTATTACCCTTTGTATCATCCAGTCAGGTGTGGATGCACCCCCTGTCACACCTACCTTACACACATCTGAAAACCAGTTCTTCTTCAACTCCTTTTCCGTTTCTATATGATAAGTGGGTATTTCCTTTTCTTTTACGAGTGCCGTGAGTCTTTTTGTATTTGCAGAATTTTTACCCCCTACTATAATCATGCAACCAACCTCTTTTGCAAGTTTAAGAGCGGCTTCTTGGCGCTGTTGTGTAGATGTGCATATGGTATTAAATACCCTTACCTCCAGCGTAATTTTGATGAGTTCAGATACCACCCGTGATAGCATCTCCATAGATTGTGTTGTTTGTGCGACAACTCCTATTTTGTTTGAAAGTGAGATATCTTTTATGTCGGTGTGATTATTTATACAGGCTGCATCTTTACCTGCAAAACCAAGAATCCCCTCTACCTCTGGATGTTCTCTCTCCCCAAGTATCACTACCTGATAACCTTTCGCCTTTAACATTTTTGCCTTTTCCTGTGCCTGTTTTACAAATGGACAGGTAGCATCTACTATGGTGAATCCTCTTTCTTTTGCGTGCTCTACTATGGATGGAGGAATACCATGGGAGCGTATTATAAGTATTCCCTTTTTTATATTGTTAAGGGTTTCAAGAGGTATAATTCCCTTCGTGCGTAGCTGTTCCACAACCTGTGGATTATGGATAAGAGATCCTAATGTATATATTGGAATCTTGGAGTTTTTTGCAGTTTCGTACGCTATTTTTAATGCCCTCTCAACTCCAAAACAGAAGCCTGCATTCTGTGCAAGATATATTTTCATGGAATTTATTATCCTGTGAGTTCCTCGTTTATCTCCTGCATCGCCTTAAGCACAATGTTGACAAAGTCATCTATTGGGATACTTATTTTCTCACAAGCAAGTATTTGCTCTCTGTTTGCTCCCCTTGCAAACCCTTTCTGTTTAAACTTCTTTAAAACAAATTTTGTGTCTATTCCTGTGAGTGTTTTTGATGGATGCATCAGCATAGCAGCTATTATAAGGCCTGTGAGTGGGTCGAGTGCATAGAGTGCAATGTCCATAGTTGACTTTGGTTCGATATAGCCTGTGTGCCTTTCTATGGCTTTTACTACTCTATCGTCCAGCTTGCCCTTGAGAAATGACGCACCCTTTTTGCCGTGTTCTTCTGCATCTTCAATCTCCTCATAATCTATATCGTGCAAAAGCCCTGCAAGTCCCCACAGGTCAGCGTCTTCTCCAAGATACTCTGCTATACGTTTCATTCCAATCTCACAGGCGAGAGAATGTTTTACAAGGTTTTTCTTTTTCAACTTGGAGTGAAGAATATCCAGTGCTTCTTTTCTTTGCATTATGTTGAATTACGCGTAAATAAACCACAAGATTACCACGAGAGATTATCGGAGAATGTCAAATTTCCAATACCCAATTTCCAATAAAATGTCAAATTCCTAAATTCCCAGTTTCATTTTGAGGTTGGCTGCTCTTTGCATCAGCAAGCTGATGCACTCCAAAAGCAGTATTTCACTACTCCGCACTTGCCGAATATATTTGACATTTGGCATTTGGATTTTCATTGGAAATTAGAAATTCGGATTTTGAAATTTTGTTGTGTTTACCCCGTGAAATAGATATTTCACAGGGTGAATCTGTGGTTTATACATATTTTGGGATTATTACTTCTGCTCAAACTCTATGGGTACTCCACGAAATCCAAATTTATTTCTTATGCACTTCTCAATATAACTCAGATCGCTATTTTTCAGTCTTCTGCGAGTAGTTACTCTAAAGCAAGGAGGAGATATTGATACCTGACGGAGACCAGAAAGTCTCACATGTTGCATCTCACTCCTTAGGATATCAAGTCCATCAGCGGTCACCCTTTTTTTTCTCTCATCGTATATCCTGAGTGCCTCCTTTAACGGCACATTTATATCTCTTCCCAAAAGTGCAGACATATATATGATGGGGATATGTGATGCAAAACTAACACTGTGCCCGAGGAAATATCTACCCAGATCACTTTTATTTGCTGCTATCACAACCCCTTTTCCTCTCCTGAAGAGAAGCTGAATAATCCTTTTATCTTCTTTTGTTAAAGGTGCATTTGATTCTATCATAACTATTCCAACATCAATTCTCTTCGTATTTGAGATCGTAAGCGCAGTTGCACCCTTTTCCACATCAGTTTTAACCTTTTGTCTTTTTTTTAATCCAGGGGTATCTGCCAGAGTAAGTTCTCTTCCATGAAATCTTATAGTAACATCGCATACGTCTATTGTGGTCCCGGGTGATTCGTCAACAATCATTCTCTCCTTTCCCAGGAGTGTATTTATATAAGTAGACTTACCAACATTCGGTCTACCCATTATGGAGATGACAGGAAGAGAGGCACAAATGGAGGGAGAGGAAGGGACTTCTTTCACAATATCGTCCACAAGCTGTTCAACCCCGTAACCCTTTAAGGCAGAAATAGGATACAATTTATCAAATCCGAGAACATGAAAGTTTTGAGCAGCAAAAAGTCTCTTCTTTGTATCCACTTTGTTCACAACAAGCCATATGGATCTTCCGAGTTTTCTTAAGGCAACAGCAACATCTTCATCGAATGGTGTAACACCATCCTTTACATCTACTATAAACAGAATTATGAAGGCATTGTTCAGCACCTCCTGTAATTTCTCTTGAACCTTCTTTTTTATCCCCGTTTTGCAGGGGAAAATTCCACCTGTATCAA
>DAOUSS010000153.1 GCA_030627085.1 Candidatus Stahliibacteriota bacterium
ACTGGAAAAATATAGTTCGTAGGATCCCTATGGAGGCGAGCATCGAGCATCAAAAAATCGAGCCTCGTTACGAGCATCGATACCGATAAACAAGGAATTTAAGGGATTACGAGTTTTGTGAAAGGCACGATAATTGAAAGAAAGGGGGTACAAAATGGCAAGGCGATTTATTGTTGTATCGGTTGTAGTATGTTTTGTATTTAGCATACCGAAGTTGATGTGGGGTATGCCCCCACGCGAAGGGTTGAAACTCCCTGAAGAGGTCAGAAGGGCAAAACTTGAGGGAGTTATTGATAGTCCTGATGACCCAATACGGGATGCTGGGATGAAGGGGGTTATAAACCTTCCCGGTTATAAGTCCATCTCCCTTGTCTCAGAAACAAAATGGATACCTTGTGTTCTCGTCTATTTCACCGATCAGGACAGCACTTATCCTCTGTCAGACTTTCAAACAGAGCTATTTGATACCACCGGCGCCTGGCCAACAGGGTCTTGTTACGATTACTACTATGAAATCTCTTACGGCACTCTTGAACTCAAAGGCGACTGTTTTGGCTGGCATAGTACAGGCCAGACAAAGAACTACTATGCATATAATAGCTATGGTTTTGATGGACCCTATCCTCAGAATACCGCAGGGCTTGCAATGGCAGCGATTACAGCTACAGATTCAGTAGTAGATTATTCCAAATTTGATAATGATGGGGATGGTTATGTAGACTGTCTTTGGGTTGTCCATTCGGGACGTGGAGCTGAAGAAACAGGTAGTTCAACAGATATATGGTCTCATAGTACCAGGCTTTCCAATTGGGGAAGGGAATATACCACCAATGACCTTGATCCCAACCATCCAGGGGAATACATAAAGATAGATAGATATATTGTGATGCCAGAGAGGTCAGGCTCTTCTCAGCACGAGGATATGGTTAGCATTGGTGTCTTCTGCCATGAGTTTGGGCATGGATTGGGACTCCCTGACCTGTATGACAGAGATGGCACTTCTGAGGGAATCGGTAACTGGGGTCTTATGAGTGCAGGCTCCTGGGGAGGAGATGGGTGGAGTGCCTGGTCACCTGTTCATATGTGTGCATGGTCAAAGTTACAACTTGGTTGGATAGAACCAACTACTATTTCATTGGACGATTCATACGAAATCTCTGCTGTTGAGTACACTCCTCAATGTTATTATCTATACACAAATGGCGAATCTTCAACTGAACATTTTCTCTTAGTAAACAGAGATACAATTGGCTTTGATTCCTATCTATATAATCCAGGTATTTTTATTTATCATATAGATGATGCTGTGACTACTCAGAATGACCGAGAGTGGTACCCTGGCTATACCGACTACGGTCATTATATGGTAGCACTTGAACAAGCTGACGGAAGATACGATTTAGAGAAAAATATCAACAGAGGTGATGAAAGTGATCCATTTCCCGGAAGCTTAAATAGACGCCTCTTCGCGAGTAGTGATAATTATGATTTCAGTCCAAGTTTTGTAAAGGTTGAAAATATAAGTGACCCTGGTTATACAATGACCTGTGATATTTCGGTTACTGGCCCAACCTACGATGTTGCAACTTTATCAATTATATCCCCTCCAGATACTGTCCTCGCCAGTTACACATATACACCACAGGCAATTGTAAAAAATTGTGGGACCCAGAATGTCTTCTCCTTTGATGTTGTCTGCGAGATTGATTCTCTCTTTTATACAATCTATACTGATACTATACAGTATCCTTTCCTTGCAGCAGGCTATAAAAAGACGGTGAGTTTTAAAGACTGGGTAGTGCCTCTTCTGGGTACTCATTCTGGCTTTAATTATAAAATAACTGTAACTACTATTTATTCAGGTGATGAGTATTTAGATGACGATAGCAAACAGAAGACAGTGAGGAGTGTAGGAAGGCTTAACTACGCTAATCATGATATTGGCAATCTCATCTTTACAGTCACCTGCTGGGGTAGTTATGGATTTATGTCTACAGAGCAGAATCAGGGAAGCGGATTTATATATCCCAAAGATGGAACAAATTCCCTCTATTACGGAACCCTTATGGCAGGCAACTCTCTTGATTGGGTTGTGGACCGTGAAATGAGCGAAGACTGGCAACCAACAGATGACCCGAACGGTAGATTAACTATGGGGGGGAAAGTGCATTCAGACCAGGATGCGTGGGCAATGTTTAATGACTCATCTCATCCAACTCCTAAAGGGCTTACAATGACCCAGGAAAGTTGGGCCTGGGCAGATCCGTCTTACGATGACTTCGTTATTATGAGATACATAGTTGGAAATGCTGGCACCGATGCAATAAATGGACTCTATCTTGGACCATATATGGACTATGATATTGAAGAATCTTCCAGCAACTGGGCAGGTGTTGATACTCTTAGGAATCTTGCCTATATGTGGTACAACGATGTAACTTCCTATGTTGGTGTAAGCTTGCTTGAAGGTGAGCCTTCCAATGTTACTACAATATCTAATCCTACCTATGTCTGGCCCACCAGTGGTCTTGCTGATACAACAGCGTTCAAGTTTCTGTCAGGGGAGATAAGCTTTCAGGAGGTAGTTGACGCCAACGATTATTCAATAATGGTTTCTGCAGGACCATTTGACTTGAGCCCGGGTGATAGTATGACAGTTGCCTTTGCCTTTTTGGGAGGTGATAATCTATCTGATTTACAGACGAATGCCGATGCTGCACAGGAGAAGTATTTGGAGGTTGTTGGTGTTCAAGAGCCAAGCATACCATTACTGTCCAACAACTTTATCTTACTGCCAATTACCCCAAACCCAGCAAATAACGAGGTCAGCATTCGTTACTGCATCCCCAGAATAGCGGATGTCTCTCTTACAGTGTACAATATTGCAGGCGAGGTTATAAATCAGATTGTTAATAAAACAGAAGAGCCTGGACTAAAAGAGATTATCTGGAAAGGTACGGACAGCCGGGGCAGAAGAGTAGCATCAGGGGTGTATTTTTGCAAGCTTGATGTGGCAGGATTTGCCCAGACACGGAAAATTACGATTGTAAGATAGTATCATATAACCTTTCCGTCCTTCACTACATATCTCACTGGGTTAAATCCAAACCAGTAGGGGATTTCATTCTCGTTTTCACAGTCGCATACGAGAATATCTGCCTTTTTGCCAACTTCTATACTTCCTCTCTTCTCCTCACGGACGGCGTATGCTGCATTTATCGTGCCCGCGCAGAGCGCCTCTCTTGGGGTAATTCTGTATAAGAGACAGGCAAGACTCATTACAAGAGGCATTGCAAGTACAGGAGAACTCCCAGGATTGAAATCGGAGGCAATGGCTACAGGTATATCCTCATCAATAAACTTTCTTGCCGGCGCGGACTTTCCGGAGAGAAAGAGGGTGGTTGCAGGCAACAATACCGCAACTGTTCCAGCCCTTTTCATAGCATCTATCCCCTCCTCTGATGGATAGGAGAGATGATCACAGGATATTGCGCCAACATCTTCTGCAATCTCACTACCTCCGGATGAAGCAAGCTCATCGGCATGTATCTTTGGAAACAGACCGAAATCCCTCCCCTTCAGAAGTATCTTTTTTGATTCTTCCTTTGTATATACACCATCCTCACAGAATACATCTATGAACCTCGCAAGTTTTCTTCTTGCAATTTCCGGAAGCATCTCGTTTAGGATAATGTTCATATATTCATCTCTTCCTCTATCCGGGGGAAACTCATGTGCACCAAGAAAAGTGGGAACTATGGTCTGGTGAGAGGTCTTTTTAAGTTCGTCTATAACCTCAAGCATCTTGAGCTCGTCTTTTGTGGAGAGTCCATAACCTGATTTAATCTCTACGGTTGTGGTTCCCCATGAAAGTGCAAAATCAAGTCTCTTTTTGGCTAATTGAATAAGTGTATTCCTATCTGCGTTTCTCGTTGCCCTGACAGTAGAGAGTATTCCACCCCCTTCTCTTGCAATCTCCTGATAGGATATGCCCTTTAATCGTTTTTCAAACTCATCCTCCCTCGAGCCAGCAAATACAAGGTGGGTATGGGAATCAATAAAACCGGGTATGACAAGCTTCCCCCGTGCATCAATGGTCTTTTTTGCAGGCCTGTCACTGTCAATGGCAGTTATGTATCCATCATCTATTATAATGTTGGCATTCTCAAGAACAAGGGGAAAGTCCATATGACTTCCCCTTACAGGTCCATCCTGAAATGTCACAACCCGACCATTTATAATTTTCAGATCATCCATAGCAACTTTCTAATTTTACTTCTGGAGTGCAGTAGCTTGCTACTGCGTCGTCTAATTTAAGTTAATGCAGCTTGTAGACACGCTTGTCCCGTTGAAAGCGGGAATTTCAAATCGTGCAAAAATATTCTGTATTTCTATCAATTACAAC
>DAOUSS010000144.1 GCA_030627085.1 Candidatus Stahliibacteriota bacterium
AGGCAGGTAAGCCTTTGGAATTAAGGCGTCAGCCTTTTATATAAAACCCTTACGGGTGAATTCCAAATCCTTACGGATTAACTCCACGGATTAACTCCAACTTGCTGCACGGTTGTTTTTGCACAACCACAGGAGGTCGCTCCTACCATCACCCCATCACTCTTCACTCCTCCCTCTTCACTCTTCACTCTTCACTCTTCACTCCTCCCTCTTCACTCTTCTCTATACTCTCTATCTGCCTTCTTGCTGCTACTGCATAATCTGTATCCGGGTAATCTTTCTCTATGGTTCTGTATCCCGCAAGTGCATCCCTCTCGTTCCCCTTCATATTCTGTTCTATCCAGGCGATTGCATAGAGAGCCCTTGGGATATATTCACTCTCTGAAAATTCTTCCAGCACCGTCCTGTACTGTTTCAGTGCCTCATCTGGATTCTTAAATTCCAAAAGCCATATCTCCGCGAGCCTCATCTTTAAAGCCGCAAAGTCCTTAAGAGTATCAGGCAAAGATGTTGTATCTTCTGCAAAACCCACAAGGGTGTCATTTACAGTATCTGCCTGTAGAGTATCTGCCACAAGAGTGTTGGTATCAACATAAGTAGTATCAAATTGTAGTGTGTCTTTTGCTTCTAAAATCCTTTGTAGGGTAAGGATTTCCTGTAATGCACTCGCCTTTTTTGTTGCTATTTTCCCAATTTCGGTATTCGGGGCACGCTGTCTGGCATCATCATATGCCCCCAATGCCTGTTGTAGATTTGCTTGTTTTTCATATATCATACCAATATAAAACACACTTTCCTGATCATCAACATCCTGCAGACTGGATATGGCATTTTCGTAATCCCCTTCGGATTCAAAACAGAATGCTATTCTCTTTTTTAACATCTTCTCTTCTTCTCCATTCTGTGGCTCAATGGACTTATATATCTTCTTCGCCTCTGCAACATCTCCCATCTTGAGATAGATGTTAGCTATCCTCAAAGAGAGGTCAAATTCCTCCTCTTCGATAGGAATAGCCGCCTTGTAATAATTAAGTGCGTCTTCGTATCTTCCAAGTGAATCTGTTGCTTCACCAAGTATACGAAGTATACCTACCTTAAATTTTCCCTCTTTAAAAGAGCTAAGGTAGAATTCACCCTTCTCTATTGCTCTCTCATAATTACCAAAGGAAAAGTAGAAATGCGTAAGCCAGTAATCTACCTCCTCCTTTACTTTCTTATCCTTGCTCGCTCTTTTGAACCATCTCTTCGCTTCTACCTCATTACCTCTCTCCAGGGCTATCTTACCAAGCATAACCTCTGCCTCCGGGACGAATTCACTCTCAGGATAAAAGTTTAAGAGCTCCTTAAACTTGGTTTCTGCCTGACTTTTATCTCCTTTTATGTAAAAACACTTTCCAGAGAGTATAAGGGCATCGTCAACCCATCTGGAATCGGGATAGAAGGTAAGAATTTTGGCACATTTCTCTACACACTTATCAAGCAGAGTAACATTCAAAGATTTACCACTCGTCGCTCCCTTATAGCATTCCATAGCGTTATAGTATGTGTTATAACTGTTCATATGTGCACAGGAGGCAAAAAGGAGACAGATGCACAAAGGCACAAGGAAGATATGCTTTATTTTTGCGTAAATAAACACTTAATTTTTGATACCTGCCTGCCGGTAGGCGGGTTTGATTTTTGATTTTTAATATTTTTTAATACGCCATTGCATATACGACAATATTTATTCCCGCTTTGAACGCCTTTTCCCGTATCTCTTTTGGGTCTTTGTGCACATCAGGATCTGCCCAACCATCGGATATATTGCTCTCGTATGTGTAGTAAATTACAAGTCTTCCATTATAAAATAGACCATAGCCCTTCGGTGGCTTGTTGTCATGTTCGTGTATCTTTGGGGGACCCGTAGAAAAATCATAGAAACAGTGATAGATTGCGTGTGAGAACGGTAGTTCCACAAGTTCCAATCCTTTAAAGACTTTCCCCATCTCTCTCCTGAATGCCTCATTCATACCATAATCATCATCTGCATAGAGAAATCCTCCCTTAAGAAGATATTCTCTGAGGCACTCAACTTCCACATCGGATAGCTGTATATCTCCATGCCCGGTGAGAAATACGAAAGGATAGGAGAATAAATCTGGGTCATCCAGTGTTATTATACGCTGGTTCGGGGCAGCATTAATAGTAGTTCTTTTATTTATCTCTCTTGCCAGATTTGGAATGATGGATGGATCATTATACCAGTCACCACCTCTGTATTTGACCCTCGCTATGTTTATATCATAGGGGGAAAGTATTATACAAAGGAGTAAGAACCACATACAAAATCAATGTCTAATTTCTAATGCCAAATGTCTAACCAATACTTAATGTCGAAGTGCCTAATATCCAATTTTCCTTTTGCTTATCCTTTACCTTCTCCTGTGGGTTCTCGAAATATCGAAGGATTGTCGGCATCAGGAGATGCCTCCCACAAATATTTACTCATTGGACATTGGGATTTGATTAGACATTAGAAATTGGTCATTAGTCATTTTATCGATATAGTCCATTGGCAACTATGTATTCCCTTACATTTTCGGGAATCAGGTATCTTATACTTTTGCCATCTTTTATTCTATTTCTTATCATTGTTGAAGATATATCTATGTTTAATTCAAAGAATTGTGCTTTTCCCCTCAATATCTTATCTATTCTTTCCCTATCAAAACCTGGCCTTGTTACTATAATGAATTCTAACAGGGCAAGAAGGGTTTCGGGTTCTTTCCATTCCCTGAACTCCAGTGCCTGATCAGTTCCCATAATAAGATACAAAGAATCTCCAGGGTTTTTCTCTATAATCTCTCTAATGGTATCTACTGTGTATGAAATTTCCCTGCGCTTGATCTCCAAATCCAGTAATTGGAAATACGGGTTATCTTCTATTGCTATATGAAGCATCCTCATTCTGGCAGCTGGAGAAATCTCAGGTTGTTCTTTATGTGGAGGGATATATGTGGGAATGAATAATATCCTGTCAAGATGAAACTCCTCCCTAACAAGTTCAGCTCCAATCAGGTGAGCGGTATGGGGAGGATTGAATGTCCCGCCGAAAATACCGAGTTTCATAGGTAGTAAATCCTATCTTCCTGTCTTCCCATCTTTCCTTGAAGAGTCATCCACCCAAAACAACTCTCACATCTAAAATGAAATTCCTTGAACTCACTACCGCATTTTGAACACTTATATACATCACCGGAAATTACCTTTATTAGAATATCCTCCATAACTTCTACTGTCTTTTTATAATCTCCTTCCTTCTTGTAAAGCTCAGCAAGTTGATATGCTATTCTCCCGTCTCTGCTTGTTTCAAATGCTTTTAACAGCGTGTCTATAGCCTTTTCCTTCTCGCCAATTTTATAATACAGATCTGCAAGCCTTCTATGTGCCTCTATATTTCCCGACATCTCCAAGCAGGATTCGTATATTTCTATCATATCTTGATAACGCTTCTTTTCAAAATAGGCATTTTCAAGTCTACTAAAAGTGATAAATGCGAATTGGGATGCATTCTGGATTATACGCCTCCATAACTCTACAGCGCTATCAATATCACCATTGCTGTACTTTATGTCTCCCATACAAAGAAGCGCGGGTACAGATGTTACATCCATCCGAAGTGCTATATTGAGATTCTGGATAGCCTCTCGCGTGAATCCTTCTTTAAAGAGAAATCTCCCGTAAGAGGCATATACACAGGCAAGTGTCTTTCTGTCGCCAAGCTTCTTTCTTATTGCTATAGCATCTTTCCACATCTCAGACTGCTCATATACGCCTGCAAGTATATTTAAATAATAACTATCTTTTGGGGAAAGAGTAACCATCTCTTTCAAATAGGGAAGACTCTCTTTAAACTTCCCTACAGCAAACAGGTCATCTATCACGGCCTGAAGCACCCTCTTTTTTGTTTCACTGTCCAGTCTCGGTTTTAAAAGTGATCTATGGATTCTTAACGCCTCTTCAATCATTCCCTTTCTCCTTAGAATATCTCCCAACCTAACATAGGCCGGAATATCGGTGGGGTCAGATGCTACATATCTCCTCAAACGGGCTTCTTCTTCCTCGCTATTTCTGGCAAGGAGAATATCGGTGTATGTTATTCTGTCTTTACTTTTCCTCTTCAACTTTCTCCTCCTCAAGCGGTAAATTTCTCACGGCAGCAAGCTCTTCCTTCAGATTTTTGATATCTCTCTCTTTATTCCGTATGGCTCTCCTCAATCTAATTTCACTTATTGCCATTATTATGAATGCAAACACTATACCTATGACGACAGATTCAATTATCACAAGAGAGAGGTTGGTCTCGATTGTTCGACCAAGAAGCGTCAATGTAACTTGTGTTGCGTTTTGTGCCAATATCAAGGTCCCAAACACCACAAATATAACAACAATAATACCAACAACAATAAACATACTCCCTCCTTTATTAAATTAAGGAATTATACACTATATTTTATAACTTGTCAAGAAAAAAGACACCACGAATTACACAAATCAATCGAATGCACACAAATAACATAAAAACATCTCAAAAATAAAAGAAATTCGTGCAATTTGTTA
>DAOUSS010000319.1 GCA_030627085.1 Candidatus Stahliibacteriota bacterium
CCTTCAATTGGATATAAAACATTCAAAGCCAGGTTAAAAGAGGGCAATTCAAGAACAACAGGGAGATTTGTCCCATCTCCCAATACTCTCGAAAACAAATACCTTCGTGTAAAGATAGAGAGCGACGGAACACTTAATATAAAAGATAAGGAGAACAGTTGTAATTATAGTTTACTCGGTTACTTTGTTGATGAAAGTGAAGCAGGAGATCCCTGGAATAGAATAGCACCACCCGAGGATAGAAGAATTACAAGCGTTGGTAGCCCAGCAGATATATCACTTGAGATTGATGGGCCACTCTATTGTAGATATAAGATAAGGTATCACCTGAAATTACCTGTGTCTCTTGATAAAGAAAAAAAGTCAAGGGTAAAAGAAGAACTTGAGTGTCCAATTACTTCCTTTATTTCGCTCAAGAAGGGTTCGAAGAGGTTGGATATAGAAACTGTAGTTGAAAATGTTGTAAGGGACCACAGGTTGAGGGTAATGTTTCCATCCACCCTTCCTGCAGAGAACTCTTATGCCGATTCTGGATTTGATGTTGTAAAGAGACCTATCAATCTTCCCGATACATCTTCGTGGGTTGACCCTATTACCGGGACCAACCCTATGCACTCCTGGGTTGATCTGACAGATGGAAAACACGGACTTGCAATAATTACCAGAGGAATTCCAGAATATGAAGTTATCGACGACGAGGCTCGTACTATTGCTGTCACCCTTCTACGGTGTTATAGATATCCAAAGGTTGGAGGAGAAAAGCAAGTTGAACTCGAGGGACAGGTTTTATCACAATGTCCAGGTACGCACAAATTTTTCTACTCTATATATCCACATAAGGGAAAATGGGAAACAGTAGTGGAGGAAGCAGAGATATTTAATTATCCCGTAAGGTTTATCCAGATGGGAGGAGGGGAAGGTAAACTTCCATCCAATCTCAGTTTTTTAAGATTGGAACCATCCATACTCATTTTGAGTGCTGTAAAGAAGTGTGAGGAGAGAGAATCAATCATTGTAAGATTTTACAACCCGACAGAGAAGTCTATAGAGGCGAGGCTCTCCACCGCGAAAAATATTAAGAAGGCAAGGCTACTTCATCTTAATGAGGAACCGAAAGGTGACCTCACTATTGTAGACAAGAATTCTGTTCTTATCGATGCGGGTCCGAAAAAGATAGTTACTCTTGAACTGTTTTTTTAAATAAACGGAGATGTAACATATTTTCATCCTGTAACGGTGGTAATCTATGCGTTGTGAACACCTAAATGAGATAGAATTTAAGAATCCGGGTAATGAATTCAGACCCGTTCCCTTCTGGTCGTGGAATGACAAACTGGAGGAGAATGAACTTATAAGACAAATAAGGGGGATGAAGTCCAAGGGAATAGGCGGATTTTTCATGCATTCAAGAGTCGGTCTTCTCACTCCCTACCTTTCTCATGAATGGATGGAGAAAATAAAAATCTGTGTCAACGAGGCAAAGAAGATTGGTTTAAATGCTTGGCTATACGACGAAGATAGGTGGCCCTCAGGCTTCGCGGGTGGTCTCGTACCTGCCAAAGGACCGAAATACAGGATGAAAGCAGTTGAACTTAAGGAGTTCAAAGACCTTGAATCCTTGAAGAAGATAGGGAAAATGAATCCCCTCTTAAAGGTCTTTTTATGCTACAAAGAGAATGAAAAACCAAAGAATTTAGAGGATATAACCGATGATATAAGGGAAGGGATTTGTGATTTTCCTCCTTCGAGATTAAAAGATAAG
>DAOUSS010000146.1 GCA_030627085.1 Candidatus Stahliibacteriota bacterium
GTTCCTCTTACACTCTCACAATCTCTTTCTCTACCTTCCCAGAAATGAGGGATTTACGCTTCGCTTCAACAAATCCAATTCCTGTCTACCGACAGGTAGAGATGTTAAATTGAGTCTACAACACCAGCAGGTCAGAGACGGGGTCAGGTCACAGACTCCTATGAGCTGAAAAATAGAAATAATTACCATCCCCTTAGACCCTACACCATCCAGTATTTTCTATCAAGGGTTCTATACTGAATCGCCTCAGAGGTTCGTTGAGAATTCTCACAAATTATACATTTAAATTTTTTATAATGTAGACACGATTTCAAATCGTGCCTACAATTTGTCTCATACTGATGTATAATTTGAACCTTCCTTCCATTACCCCCTCTTTCAGAACCTTTCCTAAAAAAGTTCTTGACATTTGATAAAATTGATGGTAAAATAGAAAACAGCTGGTAAACAGAAGTAAATAGCTACCTTAAAATAAAACGATGGACAACGTGTAAAGGGAAAAGACATATTGGAAACACAATGATTAAATCACAATGAAAGAAGAGAGTATTATGAAGATAAAGGAGATACTTAAGGAATTCAGAGAACAAATTGAAGACTTATACAGCAAGAGGTTGAAAGGTGTTATTCTCTATGGTTCATGGGCAAGGGGGGAGGCAACAGAAGAATCAGACATAGACATGGTTATTATCCTTGAAGGGAAGGTCGTTCCTGGAAAAGAGATAGACAGGATGATAAATATAATCACTGAAATAAATCTAAGATATGGTGTGTTAATATTGGTTTATCCTGTCTCAGAGAAAGATTATTCTGCAACTAACAGCCCGTTACTAATAAATATACGAAGAGAGGGGATACCCGCATGAAAGAAATAGAATCCCTTATCCAAAGGGCATTGAAGTATCTTAGAAGTGCTGAAATACTTCTCAAAGAAGGGGATTATGAGTCCTCCGTCTCAAGAGCGTACTATGCTATGTTCTATTCTGCTCAAGCGATGTTGCTTACAAAAAACCTGTCATTTTCATCTCATAAAGGTGTGATCTCTTCATTCGGAGAGCATTTTATCAAGACAGGTATTTTCCAAAAGGAAATGGGCAGAGAACTCAATAGGGCATTTGAGAAGAGGCAGATAGGAGATTATGAATATAAATTGTGATATCCAAGGAAGAAGCCGAGGAAGTACTTGCAAGTGGTGAGAAGTTTGTAGAGAATATCGTTCAGCACTTTAAAAAAGAAATAGTATGAAACATTGATACTTAGTACCAGAATAAAATGCTAAAATCGTATTTGAAGAAAATATTTGAGGTCGCCAATCGTGGAGATGCAAGGTAAGAAAGTTATTACTCTATCCCTGAGGAATTGTTATAGGAATATTCACGAACCTATGGCCCTATTCAGCCTGACCCTCCATTTTCCATAGGAGGTAAAGATGAAAAATCCGTTGACAAAATTAGACTTTCAGCTGGCTTATCTGGCTATGCTTACCAAAGAGCAGATTAAGCCTTTAAGCCGCTGGGAAAAGGGAATTCTGATAAGCTCAAGGGATTTTTATATCTTGAGAAGATATGGGTTAAAAGTTGAAAATGTGAAGCGAAAACTTCTAAATGGAAATTATACATACGAAACTATCTTCAGTACTAAATCAAGATATTTAGACAGCTACTTGAGGAACTTCGCGAACAAGCCAATGGCTACCCACAAATCTGACAGAATAAAAGAAGGATTCCTTTTCGGTTATCCTTATTGCTGTGTAAAAAACTTCGTAGAGAACGGTTATACAAAAAACCCATATATTGGGAAAGAACAGGAAATTCTTTTCCACTGGGTTTGTCCAGATTGCAGAAATACTCCTTCCCTTATCCCCTATTATCAGAAAATCCATAACGAATGCGAGCATATTTTTGCAGAAGCCAGTTCCACACATTTCAACCATCCTATTGCAGGTCTTTGCAGAAAATCGTTACCTGTTGCCGCTTCTTTTTTAATTGCTTTTGGTACACCCCTCATAGTTAACAGTCAGCTACACGCTGATGACCACTGGCTACCAGTAGAAAATGATGCTGATAGTGACTTCCTCAGTTATAGAGAAGAAATTCTTCTTGGCACTCAAGAATTTTTTCTATATCCTTCAGCTGCAGACTCTATTGCAAAATCATATAAAACTATTATTGATTTTCTACCGAGAAAAGTATCTGACATTACCTGCTACGCTAAGGATAATTATGCCTATGGAGTATATCCCTGCCCGATCTGTGGAGACAGAATTAATATGGGCGAGGTAATCGTATATAACCCCCTCCATAGTCTCGAAATTGAGATCCCTTATATGGCGATGCATTTTATGGAGCACGGTAGTTTTTCTTATATGATAGGAGAAGAGGCTTCACGTATAGATATCGAACTTTTGAAGGAAGTCTCGGCACCTTTCGATACTCAACACCTGGTAGTCGAAACTGCTTCTGATAATGATAATGATGGACTCAGTAATGCTTCTGAAGAACATTTTGATATGAGCCCGAACAATCCTTATACCAATAATATTGGGATAGACGACGGACAGGAGATTACAGAGGCAATCGTTGAGCATATAAGCGATTTACCTGTTGTAGATTATGGAGGAGCGCCCCCAACTGACCAGGTCTATCTTTGGTATCTACTAACAGATGGAACTGGAACCTGTAGTATTTGTGGAAAAAGTGTTGATATGGGAGGAGTGCGTATTGTCAACCCGATGCAAGAAACCTCCATTTACATACCGATTATTAGCCTCCACTATATGGCTCATGGGCGCTTTGCATACAGCGGAACTGCTAACACTGGAGAAGTAGACCCGATTGAATTGTGCACAGTTCTGGATATAGATCTAACAGGCATTGAAAATCTACCAGAGATAGCTGAAAAATATGGGTATCAGGTAATAAACTTCCCAAATCCATTCAATACTTCAACCACGATTTCTTTTTCAGCCATAGATTTACACAGATTAATTGAGATAAAAATCTACAATATTAAAGGACAGCTTGTAAAAACTCTTACCCCAATGATAAGTGACCAAAACCCAATGACTAATGTGGAATGGGACGGAACTGATGAGAACAGCAAACCAGTTCCATCTGGAATTTATCTGTGTAAATTAGAAGTCGATGGCAAAACAGCTGCAACGAGGAAATGCTTGTTGATAAGATAATCCCGGGACGTATGGAGGGGTCTTTAATTTTAAATATTTTCTTGGTCTATTCCGAAAGATATGATATCATGATACTATGATAAGACTATTGAAAAGGAATATGCTGGATAGCTATATCATGTTATCTCTCAGACTATAGTGAAAATGTTCAGCTCGGGTTATTCCAATGTCTTCGATCGTCTCTAACATTCCTTTCATAACTCTTTGAAATCACCGAGAAGACAACGAGAACAAACGATAGTGGTTCTATCCATAGGAAATAACTATGGGTCAACTATAGATCGCTTTGAGAAAGTGGTTTAAAATTGGTGAAGGTGTCAAATCTATTCCTTCCTGTAGTCATTCTTCTTTATAAGGACAATAATATCTCCTTAATCATTAAGAAAGGATAAGAGTTCAGTCCAGATTACAGACAACCTATTATTCTAGGTGATTTCATAAATGGTGGATACCATATGGGGATAGTCGGCCATTTTTTGTGAATTTTCTCCTTGACAAAATGGGATTTTGGATGTATAATACAAATAGTAACTCAAGATAAAGTTTTCCCTCTAATTCCCGGGGCTAAGACCGGGGAAGGAGAGGTATATGAAGTTCATCTTTCATCTTTCAAATATAAACGGGGAAAACAATGTCTTCACACCCTCAATCCTAAAAATACACAGGATTGGGGGTATTTTAATTTTCTTTTATGCGAGGTATGTAAGGTTCGTTTAGATTAGCCTGAGTGTCTATGGCACGCAGGGTATGAGGAGATGTATGTAGAATAGGCATCCTGGAGGTTTTATGTATCTCTTTATTATAATTCAGTTATTCCTTACACCAGTCTGGGAGACACACGGACCCTATGGTGGGGAGACTATATGCATTGCCATAGACCCCAATGATACCCTTGTTATGTATGTGGGGACAGGAAGTGTGTGGAAGATGGGAGGAGATGGTATATATCGATCCCGGGATGGGGGTAAGACATGGAAACACACATCATTGAACTATGGTTTTATCTGGGATATTGAGGTAGATTCAAGAGGAAATGTATATGCTGCTACTGTTGGATACGGGGTACTTAAGAGTATAGATAGAGGAGATATATGGGGTCCAATAAACAATGGTCTTTCCTGCCTTGATGTATCAGACATAGTTTTGGACCCGAGGAATGACTCTATCCTCTATGCCTGCATTGGTGAAAAGTTCTCGGGCGTCTTGCGTGGCACTGGTGGGTTATATAAGAGCACTGATAGAGGCAATACCTGGTATCAGATTGGCTTTGATAGTATGGCAGTATCCGCTCTCGCTATTTCACCTTCTTCACCCGATACGATGTATCTTGCTGTAAGGCGTGCGTATCAAGTTGATAGTAGTCCAACTGACACTCTTTAGTGGCATATAA
>DAOUSS010000336.1 GCA_030627085.1 Candidatus Stahliibacteriota bacterium
ATGTGGTAATGCCAGACATCTTATAGAACGTATGGCAGATAGTGAAGCGGATGGACTTTCGCTGGATGCGCCCTGTGACCTGAAAGATGCCGCATCACGCGTACCAGCTGACACAGTGCTTATGGGAAATATTTCACCTGTAGATGTTATGCTCAGGGGTGATGAGAAAAAAGTGAAGAATAAGGTAAAGGCTCTTCTTGAATCTATGAAAGGGGTTCGTAACTTCATACTATCTACTGGTTGTGAGTGTCCTCCAGAAACCCCACATAGTAATTTAAGGGCATTTATGGATATGGGAAGGAGTAGTGTATGAAATATATATTAGGCCTTGATCTCGGAGGCACCAAGATCTCCTGTGGGATAGTTTCTGAAAAGGGGGAAATTCTGGGTAAACCAATTATAACACCCACGGAGGCAGATAAGCCAAAGGAGCACATTATAAACAATTTCAGAAGATGTGTAGACAGAGCTCTCAATACCCACTCCTCAATATCCGTATCTGGTATAGGTATTGGTTCTCCGGGACCCCTCGATTCAGAAAATGGGATCATTCTAAGCCCTGGTAACCTTCCTACACTTCACGGATGCAATCTGAAAAGAGAGATAGAGGATGCCTATTCTATACCCGTCCGAATAGACAACGATGCTAACTGCTTTGTCGTTGGCGAGGCACTTTTCGGGGCAGGCAGGGGTTTTTCTATAGTTACAGGACTTACTCTTGGCACAGGTCTCGGATGTGGAATAGTAATTGATGGTAGAATCTTCAAGGGTGCCACATCAACATCTGCAGAGATATGGAAGACTCCTTACCTTGATGGAAACTTTGAAGACAAGGTTTCAGGTAGAGGAATTCAGAGTACATATACAAGTCATGGGGGCAACCTTATTTCTGCAAAGGAAATCGCAAAAAGAGCCAGAAAAGGCGCGAAGATAGCAATAGAGTCAATGGGCGAATTTAGCTATCATCTGGGTATTGTCATCTCTTTTATGGTTAATCTGCTGGACCCTGATGTAGTTATCCTTGGTGGTTCCATACAAAAAGACTGGGCTCTTTTCAAAAAAACAACACTAAATACGATAATGGTAAACATAAACCCGATACCCTGGAGACATCTGAAGGTCTCACCATCAAAGCTTGGTGATTCTGCAGGCATTATAGGGGCTGCATCCCTCTTTTTCGAGGACTTGTGAGTAAGCAAGTTAAAATAATCGTTGAACCTGATAATAAGAGAGGGGTCTTTCCTAAAGGAACAACTTTATATAAGGCACTGTATACTCTCGGGATATCAATGAATGCATCATGCGGAGGGTTCGGCAAATGCGGTAAGTGTTTGGTTAAGATTCTTAAAGATACTCTTCCCCCAAGAGAGTCGGATAAGATGTTTATAAGTAGTACTATGTTGAAAAAAGGGTTCAGACTGGCCTGCCAAACAAAAATGATGAAAGATACAAAGGTTTTCGTTCCTCCTGAGACGAGAAGATTGATCTCACAGACAATTTATGAGAAGAGTAGG
>DAOUSS010000270.1 GCA_030627085.1 Candidatus Stahliibacteriota bacterium
CTGGCGGGGTCCCTACCTGTAGGGACAAGGTTTGACTTCGGCGAGCATTTCGTCCCGAGGCTCAATACCGAGGGGCTCAGTCGAGTCGCAACATGGGAAAATCACATTTCTGCACAACCTGTTCAGCCTGCGAATTAATAACAGCAGGGTCACCGATATACTACAGCGACCCTGCTTCATCCGCTGAAACCTTATCGTGTGATAACCATCTTGTTCGTTCTGTAAATGCCACCGGATTCCAGCCTATAGAAATAGATACCAGAGGCTACCGTCTGCCCATTCTCATCCCGTCCGTCCCATGTTCTGGTGTAGGTGCCTTTCTCTATATAATCATTAACCAGTGTCTTGACCAATTGTCCATTTATACTGTATATCTTCAGGCTTGTATAACCCGGGTTGACGATGCTAAACTCAATAGTTGTTCTTGTGGTGAATGGATTTGGCACATTCTGGGACAGGAGAGTAATAGGAGTATGGTCTTCATCCACGCCCACTTCAATTCCGAGATCGCTGAGGGACCTTGGCATTATCTGATATCCTTTCCAGTAAGGTGAAGTGCCGTCATACTGTGAAGCTATTCCAATCGCATTGAAACGACCCGTTGGCGCATCGGTTCCATCTATATCTGTATACCTTTTAATATACATAGTCGCTGTATCGCCAAGGGTATCCACAATATTCACTGCTCCATCAGAGCCTTCATTCGGGAAATGGTCCTCTGTGGTTACACTATCAATCTCAATGAGTAGGCCTTCATATGTTTCACCCACCGTATCTGCCAGAGATGCGCAGCCTTTGACTATTGGAATGACAGACCAAAGCGCAGGTGCTCCCGAGGAGACAAGGGTTGCACTTGCGAGTTCGGTCAATCCATTGTAGAAATCAACAGTCCCCGAAACAACTATCTCATCGCCTATATTGACAGCCCCTTCCACAGCAGCATCGTATACACACATCCCCCAACCCTGGTCCTGGAGGTAGACTGTGGAAGTTCCAAAAACCTCATCAGCAGCGGTAACGATTCCCTTGATAGTTACTTCACTACCCAGCAAGACTGGACTGGCGTTCTCGTCATTCTCTTTCAAATAGCATATAGGCATAATGTCTGGTGTGAACTCCACTACTCTGAAGTACTGTGGCGGATAATAATAGCCGTTTATGGTATCAACGACACCCTGATAACCGGCTACTAGTTCGTTGTTTCCGTCTCCATCAAGGTCGCTAGCAGCAACAATTTGGTTTGCACCGCCACCTACAGAACCAAGTATCCTGTCACGATATATCTCATACTTGGTATAGCTGGCTGGGTCAGTGGGGTCTGTTCCTGTATACTCCCAGTCTTGGATAGTACCCCAGGTTGTGAAGTATACATCTGGCCCGTCACTACCTGCTCCATGGTCCATGTCACCTGTCGCATATCCATAACCGCCGCCAATTCCTTCTCCGAGTAAGAACACATTAGT
This sequence comes from Candidatus Stahliibacteriota bacterium, assembly GCA_030627085.1. GTDB lineage: Bacteria > Hydrothermota > UBA3073 > UBA3073 > UBA3073 > UBA3073. Next base: position 1,464 of record DAOUSS010000270.1, read on the forward strand.
AGAATCGAGTGCAAGTGCATCCGTAACACCATCGATGACCCACAGATTTCCGGATACATACCCCCCGAAGAAGAACTCATCTGCTCCATCACCATCAATGTCACAGGCAGCACCGCCCTTGATTGCAACCTCATCCACAGGAGAATATGCATAAGGTGTGCTCATAGCATAGGTGTTTGGCGCAGTGGGTTTTACCACGAAGTATGTAATATTGTTCCATACCTCACACATAACCTCTGTAGTACCGTCTCCATCAATATCTGCAAGGGCTACAGTATTTGGACTGCCCACGAAATCACCCTCCGGATAATCACTGGAGTAGCGGCGCAGGTCTAACTCCGTAGAAAAGCTATAAAATCCTGGGAAAGAACCAGACACCGACCAAATCCAGAAACGGTCACCTGGAAGGCCAAGACTGCTGAAGGTATACCCATTGGAGGCAACAGCAATCTCTTCTCGTCCGTCGCCATCTAAATCATCTACAACCATCATTTCTACTCTGAATCTGTCTACACTATCTGTTTCGGTAATATAACGGACGGCAGTTGGTTCGGTCCCATATCCATTATCGGTCGTGCCATCCCATTCGTAGATATAGATGCCAGCACTCTCGGCTATCGCGTTATAACTACTAACCGGGACGATAATCTCACCCAATCCATCGGCGTCCAAATCACCTGTTGCAACGATTCTGGGAGAAGAACCTAAAGTAGAAGGGGTGCCAGGAGAACTCCAGACAAGTTCCAAGGTATTGTCACCAGTAACCTCATACACATGAACCATTCCTCCATTGCGATAATCAGTGACAATAATCTCTGGCATTCCATCTTGGTCAAGGTCACTTCCAGCGCACAGGCCCCTGATATCCATGATATCATCTGTTGGGTCATTTGCAGCACTCAGTCCAAACCAGTTATCTCCGTCAGCGGCATATAATGAAACCGCTATCACCATTACCAATGCACCCTTTATC